>JBBCGY010000002.1:300000-430000 GCA_037200005.1 Alphaproteobacteria bacterium
TTGGAACTGGATCAAGCGCGGCCTGTGGCGTGGATTTCCGCTTTACGCCGCCAGCCTGGCGCAGCACGGCAGCAATTATGTCGACCGTTATGTCGTCTCGGGATTCGTCGGGCTGGAATATGGCGGCGTTTTCGTGATGTTTTGGTCGTTCGCCTATGCCGTGCAGGTTCTGGTGGAGACCGGCCTGCTCGCGGGCGGCATGCCGAAACTGGTCGCCAGCTATAAATCCGGCGATGAATCGGAATTCTGGCGGCGTTTCCGGGACTTGTCGGCGATGATGGCGCTTGCCGGGGCGGGGTTCTCCTTGGTCGCGGCGGCATTAATCCACCCCGTTCTGTCTTTCATCAATAAACCGCTGGCGATGGAGAATGTCGGCAGTTTCTATCTAATATTGCTGGCGTTCTGGATCAGGTTCCAGGCCGGCGCCAGCAATGCGGCGCTCTATGCCCGGCACCAGGACCGGACGCTTACGCTGGCTTACTGGCTCAATCTCGTGGTGGCCAGCGCGACCAATATACTATTCGTATGGCTGTGGGGGCTGTGGGGCGCGGCGCTGGCGCAGGTCGTCACGGCTATATTTCTCAGCGTGTTCCAGGCGATCTTTCTATGGCGCTTGCGCCATGACCGTCCCAAGGTGCTGGAAGACGAGAGCTCTAGTCCCGGCTTGCTGGTCTAATCGCCATACAGATCGAGCAGCGCGTCTCTTTGCGTCGTCTCGTTATAATTCTTGTTGAGCACATCGTTGATCGCCGCGAATGGCGAGGTGTCCAGGCTTTCGCCCCATGCCATCTGGGTGAAACTGTCGACCGCCGCCTTGACCGAGGGCACGATAGGCTGCACCGGCAGGCTGGCGATGGCGGGCGTATCGCGGCAGACCAGCAGAAGCCCGAGATGCGAAGCCTCTAATATCGACATGGGACAGGATTCCCACGCGGCGGTATGGTAATAGATATCGCATCCGGCAAGTTTGGCGAGAAGCTGTTCATGCGGCATCCATCCGCTGACTTCGACTCCCGCCGCGCGCATTTTTTTCTCCCATGCGGCATCGCCGCCGCCGAGCCATACGAACTCCGCCGGAACATCGCGCTCTTTGGCGAGATTGACCGTCTCGAGGAAGAAGGTGGGGTCTTTCTGGGGGGAGAGCCGTCCGACCATGGCAATCCGCAATTTCTCGCCACGCTTATGGCCGCGCCGCAGTTCCCTGATATTTTCCGGTATGACCGGGGAGTTGGGCAGCAATATAGTGTGCTGCGCAATGAGCATTTTCTGCGCCAGCTCGAGTTCGCGAGGGCTGACGGCTGCCGTCGCGCCGCCGCCAATGCAGAGAAGCTGTTCGGCAAGCATGTAATACCACCGCTTAAGCTTGCTTACATCGCGGCGTTCGAAAGCATAGCAATGCGGAGTATAGACAACGCGATTGCGGGGCAGCATCGCCATGCGGCCATAGGCTCCGGCATAGGAAGAATGCAAATGCACCCAATCCGGCTTGATGTCGTCATAAACTTTCCGAATTGTTTTGACGGCCGGGCTGAGACTGCGGGGCAACTCGTAATGTCCGGCAAAACCTTGCAGCCAGCCCATCTTGTCATGGGTCCCCTCGCGCGCGGCAGCGAGCAGAAAATGCCAGTGCTGCGGCGTGCTCTGCAAATAGCCTTGCATGGCGGTGGCGACGCCGCCGCCCAGCGACTCTGTGATATGGAGGATTTTTTTCATGACAAAGGAAGGTTCCGTTACGTTCTTATGGACATTAACGCTTCAGGCTGGTTTTTCAACTGATAATTCTTTCAAGGCGTTAAAGGCAAGTCCCCAAGAGGAAAGCATGTTTTCCTTAATCGCGCCTTATGTCAAAGTATTAGAGGCGAGACTCATAAATAACATGGGTTCTGCGCGAGCAGAAAAGCCGATCCGGCTACGAAAAGGCCGTAGCAGGTAGCGGTGCTTACCTGCAAGGCCGTTGAGAACGCCGGTCGGCTTTTATGCCGCGCCCTTCGGGTTTGCAAAAGAAGCCCAAGGGCGGCGTCAA
The DNA here is from genome assembly GCA_037200005.1 of Alphaproteobacteria bacterium. NCBI lineage: Bacteria > Pseudomonadati > Pseudomonadota > Alphaproteobacteria > Alphaproteobacteria bacterium. The sequence goes on from JBBCGY010000002.1 coordinate 302,024, forward strand.
CTTCGCTCGCCGTAGGTGTCTACGGCTTCGCTCGTTTCCTGGCCCTTGGGCTTCTTTTATCAAACAGAACCTCATGCTATTTATGAGTCTCGACCCTCGAGTGATTCGCTGAAAATTACGTTTTTTATATGACCGAAAAACCTCTTTTGCCCAACCGTAGACTGTTTTTGCGCTGCGCTTTGGGCTGCGCTGCGCTTGGAATCTCGGTTTCGGTGCCGACTTCCTTATTTTCCGCCGAAATCAAGAAGCCGGGCCGCAAAAAGCGTTTTCCCATGCAGTCAGGGGCCGCGGCCTCGCCCCCTAAGCTTCTGATGATCGATCCTGGCCACGGAGGCCGCGATCCTGGGGCTATCGGCGCGGCGGGCACTTATGAAAAGGATATTACCCTCGATATATCGCGGCGAATGGCGCAGCATCTGGCCGGGAAGCCCCGCCTGAACGCTTCGCTGACGCGCGACATGGACGAATTCATGCCCTTGGCCGATAGGGTGGAAAAAGGACGGCAGACCAAGGCTGATTTTTTCGTCTCCGTGCATGCCGATAGCGCCTCCAATCGGGAAGCGCGCGGTTTCTCGGCCTATACGCTCTCCGACCAGGCGACCGACGATTTTTCCAAGGCTCTGGCGCAACAAGAAAATCTTGCCGACAGAATCGGCGGCGTCAATCTCGACGGCACCGATCAGGAAGTGGCGGGCATTCTTCTGGATTTGGAGGCGCGGCGTTCGCGCGATGTCGCCCAGCGGGCGAAAGTCGATTTGGTGCGCGGCGTGGGCAAGGAATGGCGTTTGCTCAATAACCCCTTGCGCGCCGCCAATTTTGCCGTATTGCGCGCGCCCGACATACCTTCCATTTTGGTCGAGACGGGCTTTCTGTCCAACAAGAAGGACGAGGCCATCCTGCGTCAGCCCGCGCAACGCGAGAAAATCGCCAAACTTCTGGCCAATGAACTGGCAAGAATTATGGCGGTCAGCGCGAATGGCTGATGGGAAGCGCTAAAATTCCACGAGCGGCTGCTTGAGATATTCTTCTTCCGCCGCCGTGGAGGGACGGCCGAGAATCTTGTTTCTTTCCGGGAAATGGCCGAAACGCAGAACCGTATTATAGTTATGTTCGGCATGGCCGAGCCAGACCGGATGCTTGGTGCGTTCGCGGATGTAGAACAATGCGAGCCGCTGATCGCCCATATTTTCGGAATGCGCGAAGGGCAGATAGAAGCATAATTTGTAAGACGTGCCGATCCGGTCGTCGAAATGCTTGATGATGCCGGTTCGCGCCAACTCGAGCGCGGCGTCGTCGGTGGCGAAAGCGCGCGGCGTGTTCCGGAACATATGGCGCGGAAACTGGTCAAGCAGCAGCATCAGCGAGAGCATGCCGGTGGGCGTGTCTTCCCAGGCCGACATTCCGCCGCCTGCCGCGCGTTCGTGATCTTCCAGGAAGCGTTTGGTGATCTCCTGGTCGCGTTCGGGGCTGCTGGCGAACCAATTGTCCGCGCCAACCTCGTTAAACCAGTAATCAAGAACTTCTTCGGGCGCAGTGCTCATAAGGAAGGAACCCGGGTCAAAAGGATTAGGAAGGGAGTTAGCCGGGAAATCCTAGTTCAAGAAAGTTACTGAAAGCTTACCGGGCATCAAGTCTTGTTAAAGGGTTGTCCTTATTACCCTGCTTCCAAATTACCCTGCTACCAAGCCCGCGGGTTGCCATAGAGCCTTATGATCAGGCCGCGAGGGCGATGTCTCCTGCTTTCCAGGCATGGTGAAGAATAGGGTCGTATTGATGATCTGGGGCGTCGCTTTCGTGCCGCGCCTGAAGCGAAGATTGAGGCCATTGCCCGCTTGCGGTTCGAGCGGGCTGTAGAGCAGCTTATGAACCCCTTCGGAACTGCGAATGGCCAGGGTTTTATTTCCCGGACTGGCATGAATTTGCCGCATGACGCTATTTTTATCGCCGACCAGGCTGGCGATAAAAACAATCGGGTTGGCCGAATAATCATAATGTTCGCCGGCGGTGCAGCGATATTGAACCGCATCGGAGGAAAGGCCCGATTTTTTGATGAAATCGCGGCCCAATGCCGCCGCTTCAGGGTCGTTGTCGAGGCAAACGATGCGGCTGCCGGTTTTTTGATGCATGAGGATCGCGCTAAGCGGCAAGGGACCCGCGCCGACGAAAGCGATGCTTTCATGTTTCGCAAGGCGGGGACGTCCGAGCTGTTCCAGCTCGGCATCGACCAGGCCGTCATAGTTTTCAAAATAGCGGAAATCCTGCAGGCGGCGTCCGCTGAGGACGGCGCTGTCATACAGTTCCATGGCCGATTCCGCCTGCGATAGTCTTTCCCACATGCGGCTCTGGTTGGCGGCGATATCGTCATGCTGAAGAATAGCGCGGGTTTCCGCGGGATTAAACGGCATCGAAACGGCGCCGACCAGCGCGGAAAGGTCGCGGCTGATGAGGGGATTGTTCGGCGATAAATCGGAGGCGTTCGTCACGGTATCGCGCGCGCGCCGGTAAGCTGCGATGACATGTTTGACTTTGGTCTGGTCGGCGGATTCATAAATATTACGCATCGTTTGTCTTTCAAAGAACGGTTACGGGTGCTGTTCGATTGGCGGGCGTTATGTCTTCCTGCATCGGAATAAAATTTTATGATCGACGTGATAGTTCAGGCTGTCGATCACGCGCGGAAAATAGGTATTGTCCGGCTTTAATTTGATAAAATCGTCGATCAGGTATTTTTGCGCGCTGACTTCAAAACCGGCGCTCCAGAACGCGCGGGCATAGTCGTCCAGAGCGTAATCCTGAACCGGCAGATTACTGGTTTCCGCGATCAGCTTCGTCCATGCCGGCCATAGCGGGTTTTCGGTATGGCAGCCGATGGCATAGTAATAGACGCCGCCCGGCTTCAGGACTTGATGGATTTGCCGGGCATGGGCCGCGAGATCGGGCAGCAGATAGACGACCTCATGGCTGAACGCGCAGTCGTAGCGTTCCTGCCAGGGATCGGGAGCGCTGGCGTGGTGATAGCGGATCGGCGCCGCGCTTTTGTTCTCGGCGGCGCGCGCCAGGGATTCGAGAGCGATGTCGACGCCGACCGCGAGGCGGTAGGGATGCGACTGATAGAGCCGCCTCAGGAAGCCGCCCTGATTGCAGCCGAAATCGAGAACGGCGGCCTGCGTCAAATCAAGGTCGCCGAGCTTTTCGATCATGCGCTGCCATAAATAATCATGCTCATCCTCCATGCCGTTCTCTTCGGCGGAGTCGCGGTACCATGTTGCGATCGATTGCGCGGCGGCGGTTGGGCTGTTTTTCATGTGATTTGCTTTCCGTAAAATGAATTTTCTAAATCGGAGATTGATCCGCCTGGCTTCTCCAAAGCCGGCGTTGGCGATACAAGCTGATATCTTCCAGATTCTCGGGGCCGAAATCCCAATTGGCCTTGGCGTTCGGATCGCATTTTTTCTGCGGCAGCCTGAACAGCAGGCTGGTGTTGTAAGGCGATCGGCCGTCCCCGGATTTTCCGCTGGTTTTCTTGACCAGATATATCTCATAGGCCTGCTGGTTGGCCGCGTCGAACGGCTGGAACAGCAGTTCGTTGCCGCCCTCGGCGCTGCGGATCAGGATCGAGGTGCAGGTGTTGCTGCTGGCGCATATCTGGCTCAGCACGGCTTCACGATTGGGGACCGAAGCGTCGATGATGATAAGCGGGTTGGTGACATAATCGAACTTCGTCGGCTGCATGCACAGCAGGCTGATGCCGTGATTGTTCTGCTGCTTCTGCGGCTGATGATGGCCGAGATGGTCGAGAAGGCGACGCGTGACGTCGTAGGTTTTTTCGCACGGATCGATGCAGGTGATGCGTAGGCCGGTCTTTTGGTGAAGCAGAATGGCCGTCAGGGGCACCGAGCCAGAACTGACATAAACGACGCTTTGATGCGCGTTCATGCCCGGCATGATGCGCGGCATCCCGAGCAGCTTCATCTCCGAATCGACGAGGCTGCGGTAGTGATCGAGCAGGACGGAATCCCTGCTGCGATCCATCCAGTCCTGGAAGGCGGATGGGCTCGATCCATGCGTGAAGTAGGCATTAACCGCCTGCCGGTCGATAATGGATTCGGCGCGCAGGTAATGATAGCGCAGACTCGGCACCGCCCTTCCGACTGGTTCCGAAGCCAGCAGGCGGCGGGCAGAGGTTTCGGGAAGCGAGACCGTCCATTTGACGAAATCGCCGATTTTGGCTTGCCGGGCGGGCGGCAAATCCTGCTGCGGCTCCAGGCCCAGCAGGGATTCGGAGAAGGCCAGAACCGCGTCGACGGTTTTCTGCGGCGGGGGATTATGCGTATCCGCGCATGCTTCCTGCCGGGTCGCGGCGAAGGCTTTCCGGCCGTTCTCGAAAACCGGTCGAAGCTGCGTTTCGGCAAACTGGGAATGAGCGGCGGACTGCATGAGCGGAGGGCAGGTCTTCATCATGAGGAAGAAGGAAATTCTTACTAGTGATAGTAAGAATTATTGTCAACTGCCATATGAAGGTATTGTAATATAAATGAAAAATATGCCCATGTGATGCGAGAAGGCAACGGCGGCCAGTAGCCGAATCGCTCAATGCAGCTTATGCCATACGCGGCGCTTCACGACATACATGATCCCGGCAAAGACGATCAGGAACAAAATGACCTTGATGCCGGTCTGTTTGCGGATTTCCAGCTTCGGCTCCGCGGCCCAGGTCAGGAAGGTCGCGACATCCTTGGACATCTGCGCGACGGTGGCTTTGGTGCCGTCGGCATAGGTGACCTGGTCGTTAGTCAGGGGCGGCGGCATGGCGATCTGGTGGCCTGAGAAGCTGGCATTGTAATACATGCCCGCCATCAGCGTCACGCCTTCGGGCGGTTTTTCCTCATAGCCGGTCAGAAGCGAATAGATGTAGTTTTCTCCGCCGTGGCGTGCCTTGACGATCAAGGACAGATCGGGCGGCAGAGCGCCGTTATTCGCCGCACGCGCCGCCATGTCGTTGGGGAAGGGCTTGACGAAACGATCGGAGGGAAGGCCGGGCCGCTGGAACATTTCTCCTTCGTCGTTGGGGCCGTCCGCGACTTGATAGCCGGAGGCAATCGCCTTCACTTCATCGGCGGTGAAACCGATATCGACGAGATTGCGGTAGGAGAGAAGGTGAAGGCCATGGCATGTCGCGCAGACTTCCTTATAGACCTGAAAGCCGCGCTGCAACGACGCGCGGTCGAAGGTGCCGGTGATGCCTGCATGATGCCATCCGCCCGCCGGTTCGCGCAGCGGCGCGGTGTCTTCCGAGGCCATGAGCGCGGGCGCATACAAGAGAGCGGCGGCGAGGAGCAAGGCATAACGATAATTTTTCATCGGCTGGTTTCCGATGCTGTGGGAGAGTGTAACACGGACGCGGCGATGCTGTCCGGCAATGGTTCGGTCTTTTCGAATTTCGGCAGGAAAAACAGAATGACGAAAAACCCGAAATAATAAACCAGCCCCAGCACGCCGAGATATTTAAGCTCGATGGGGCCTAGCGTGCCGTCCGCCGGCTGCGAGCCGACATAGCCGAGCAGGAAGCAATCGATCACGAAAACCCAGAACAGCTTGCGGTATATCGGGCGGAACACGGCGCTGCGCACCGGCGAGCGATCGATCCATGGCAGCAGGAACAGGATCGCGATCGAGCCGAACATGCAGATCGCGCCGCCGAGCTTGGATGAGATGATGATGATGCTGGTGAACGGAATGGTGATGTCGATCGTCACCGCGCGCAGCATCGCGTAGAAGGGCAGGAAGTACCATTCCGGCACGATATGTGGCGGCGTCTGCGCCGGATTGGCGGGGATGTAATTGTCGGGATGGCCCAGATAATTGGGTGCGAAGAATACCATCGCCGCGAAGAAAACCAGGAACACCGTCAGCGCGAAAAGGTCTTTGGCCGTGTAATAGGGATGGAACGGGATCGTATCCTGCGGGCCTTTCGGCTCGATGCCGAGCGGATTGCCGGAGCCGCTGATATGTAGCGCGGCGACATGCAGGAACGCCACGCCGAAAATCACGAACGGCAGCAGGTAGTGCAGCGCGAAGAACCGAGTCAGAGTCGGATTGTCGACCGAGAAGCCGCCCCATAGCCAGGTGACGATCTTGTCGCCGACCAAGGGAACCGCCGAGAAAATATTGGTGATGACGGTCGCACCCCAGAAGCTCATCTGTCCCCAAGGCAGCACATAGCCCATGAAGGCGGTGGCCATCATCAGCAGGAAAATCAGCACGCCCAGAATCCACAGCAGTTCGCGCGGCTGCTTGTATGATCCGTAATAAAGCCCGCGGAACATGTGAATATAGACGACGATGAAGAACATCGACGCGCCGTTCATATGGATGTAGCGGACGAGCCATCCCCAATTCACGTCGCGCATGATGCGCTCGACGGAGTCGAAGGCGAGCGTCGTGGAGGCGGTATATTGCATGGCCAGCACGACGCCGGTCACGATCATGGACACCAGCATGAACAGCGCCAGGCCGCCGAAACTCCACAGATAATTGAAATTCCGGGGCGTCGGGAAGGTGCCGTATTCCTTCACCAGCATGGTGAAGACGGGCAGCCGCAGATCGATCCATTCGATCACCGGATTTTGAAAGGGCGTGCGCTCTTGGTGCGACATAATTTTAAGACTCCGGAATCAGCCGATCTTGATGCGTTGGTCGGCGATGAAGGCATAGGGCGGTATATCGAGATTGCGCGGCGCCGGTCCCTTGCGGATGCGTCCGGCGGTATCATAGACCGAACCGTGGCAGGGACAGAACCAGCCGTGATATTCGCCGCGATTGTCGGTCGGCTTCTGGCCCATGGGGATGCAGCCGAAATGGGTGCAGATGCCGATGACGATCAGCCATTCCGGCATGTCTTTGCCGCCGAATACGGAGCTTTTGACCCGTTCCTGGTCGGTTTGCGGATCGCGCAGCTCTTTCACGTTCACCGCGCGCGCTTCTTCGATTTCGGCGGCGGTGCGGCGGCGGATGAAGACCTGCTTGCCGCGCCAGGTCACGTTCATCGACTGGCCGACCTCGACCTTGCTGAGATCGACCTCGATCGAGGCGAGCGCCAAGGCGTCGGCGGCGGGATTCATGGTGTCGATCAAGGGCAGGGCGGTTATGGCCGCTCCGACGCCTCCCATGGCCGCCCCGGCAAGGATCATGAAATCCCGGCGCGTCTGGACGGGGCATTCGGCGGCATGGTCGCAACAAGGCGAGTGACCGGCAAGTTTGCTGTCGCTATCGGACATTATAAAGGACCTTCAAGGCTAATAACCTGCCAGTCTTTTGCGCTGTTTCCCTTGTTTCGTCAAGGGGTTGCGCCTGAATATTGGACATTCCGGCAAGGCTGTGGCAATCCGGCGCTATGCAACTGCCTGATATTTCAGCCCACCGGCTCCGCCTCGCTTTGTACCAGCCCGACATGCCGCAGAATACGGGCGCGATGCTGCGGCTTTGCGCTTGCCTGGGGCTGGGGATGGATATCATCGAGCCCTGCGGCTTCGTGCTGGACGACGCGCGGCTTAAGCGGGTGGCGATGGATTATGCGCAGCTTGCCGCGCCCGTCCGGCATCGCGGCTGGGATGATTTCCATGGACAGCTGGGTGCGCGGCGGCTGATTTTGCTGACGACGAAGGCCGGCATGGCCTATACCGGTTGCGCCTACCGCCCCGATGATGTTTTTCTGGTCGGGCAGGAAAGCGCGGGCGTGCCGGAGGCCGTTCATCAGGCGGCGCATCTGCGCGTGACGGTGCCGCTGGCGTCCGGCGCAAGATCGCTCAATGTGGCGATGGCGGCGGCGATGGTGGCGGGAGAGGCGATCAGGCAATTGGGGAACCATGGCTAATCCGGAATATCAGGCCACTGAACGGCAACGCGCCGAAGCCGCCGCATGGTTTGCCGTGCTGCGCGACCGGATTTGCGCCGCGTTCGAGCGGCTGGAAGACGAATTGGGCGGCGATGCGCCCGTTGGCCGCTTCGAGCGCAAACTATGGCGGCGTCCCGATCCGGCGGCGGGCGATGGCGGCGGCGGCGAAATGTCGATCATGCGCGGGCGCGTATTTGAAAAAGTCGGCGTGAATATCTCCACCGTGCATGGCGAATTCTCCGAGGCGTTCCGCGCGCAAATTCCCGGCGCGGCGGGAGACGGAAAATTCTGGGCGGGCGGCATCAGCCTCGTCGCGCATATGCGCTCGCCTTTGGCGCCCGCCGTGCATATGAACACCCGGATGATCGTGACCGGCAAAAGCTGGTTCGGCGGCGGCGCGGATTTGACGCCGATGTTTCCCGAAAGCGCCTCGGCGCAAGATGATGCCGCGCAATTCCATGCCGCGCTGAAGGCCGCCTGCGACAAGCACGGCGCGGACTACTATCCGCGCTTCAAAAAATGGTGCGACGAGTATTTTTATCTGCCGCATCGCGGCGAGGCGAGGGGCCTTGGCGGGATTTTCTACGACAATCTCAACAGTGGAGATTTCGCGGCGGATTTCGGTTTCACGCGCGATGTGGGCGAGACGTTTCTTGCCGTTTATCCCGCTATCGTCCGCAAGTGCATGGCCGAGCCGTGGACGCCAGAGCAGCGCGAGGCCCAGCTGGTCCGGCGCGGGCGCTATGTGGAATTCAATTTACTATATGATCGTGGCACGGCGTTCGGCCTGAAAACCGGCGGCAATACCGAGGCGATCCTCATGTCGCTGCCGCCGGAAGTGAAGTGGCCTTGACGTTATTACGGGCTGGGCGTGGCAGACCCGGACGCGCTTTTTAAGGCGGCAAGAAAGCTTTTCCTGTCCCATGTCGCGGCTGAGATCGCGACGTTGAAAACGTCAGGCAGCAGACGTTGCTCTTCAAGCGCATCTTTGTATTGCTCGCACTCACGCAGGCTTTTTAAGGGTATTCCTTTTGCCGGGAGTCCGAATCCAGGGCGCGGTATCATTGTCACCGCGTTTCTGCCGATGTGGAAGCCCGCGATCATATCGCTTTCCGTCTTAATGTAGCTGCCGGTCTTTAGGGGATGAATTCTCACTGATTTTTCTGGCGATACGATCATGGCATTTTCCTTTCAAATAATCCGGCGATTGAGCAATGGGTGCTATTTTAATAATCAGCTGTTCGAAGGCAAGGAGTTTGTTGCCGCCGCCCGATTATTCTTGCGCCGCGGGGGCGTGGGTTCCGGGTTCCCGTATTTAGCGATGATGGCGTCGGTATGCGTCACGAGGCTGCGCATGATTTCAGGCACGTTTTCGTTATGGCTCATGGCGGCGCTGACACCGGCGTAATTCAGGCGCGATAATTTCTCGGCCGTATCCCGGCTGACGACTATATATTCCTGCCCGGCGGTTTTGCCGTAATGGCCGGAAGGATTCGCGGGCGACGGCCCCTCGAATAAGTCAATCTGGTTGGTGATTTCCCTGCGGGCGGAGAGCCATTCCCGCCTGAGGCCGGGGATTTTGTACAGTTTAGAAGAACCCTGCCGTATGGGCTGAGAGAAATGCGCGTACATCCGGATATCGCCCGGATCGGGATTGCCGTTATTCCGGTCGTCCGCCGTATATCGCTGATTCAGCATGAAGGAAATCTGGCTGCGCGTGCCGCCCGGAAGTGTCACGTTGAAAACATTGCCGTCGAGTGCCAGAAGCTGGAAGGGGGCGGTCAGGGGGTCGTGAATCTGACCCCAGATTTTAAGCTCGTCGGCGCGTTCCAGAATTTTCTCGGGAATATAGGGTTTGTAATCCCGGCCGAGAATATTTTTCGCCACCTGGAGAAATTTCGCAACGACTTCGGGCTGGTAAAATTGCCTGCGGTTTTGCTCCGACATATCAACGCTGGGACCGCCATCCACGAAATGACGCACGTCGAGATTGGCGCGCAAGGGGCAGCGTTCTTTCGGCTGGGTCTTCTTATCCTCTGCCGCATGGAAGTAGGCTCGTTTGACTTTCAGCGACGTCGTGCCGCGCACGAAAACTTCTTCGCCGCAAGCCTGGCAGGTCGGCTTGACCTGCCATCGTTTGCTCAGGCTGCCTTCGAGTCTTTGGAATGTTTCCAGCGAGACGAGGCGGCCGAGATTGCTGAGTTTGAATTCTATTTTCTGAACCGCGAAACCGTCCTGCGTCGTCTTGGCTTCGCCAAGTTTTTCTTCGAGCAGCGCGCGTTCCTTGGCCTGCTCCGTGGCATCGGCATGGCCATAGATGACATACTGCCGGTTATACGCCGGTGTTACGTGCTGGCCGGGAGGGGCGATATGATTGGCTTGCGACATGGCGCGAGTAAAACCCATGGCATTACTTTCGTCAAGAAATGCGGGCGGCGGGTGGAAATAGCCTTGGTTAATGCCGCCCTAGCTTCGCAGTGTCCCGCCCGCGCCTTTGGCGACGGCGGCGACGATGGCGGCGGAGAGCTGTTCAAGCTGCTCGTCGGTCATGCTTTGTTCGCGCGGCTGGAACGTCACCGAAAGCGCCAGGGATTTCTTGCCTTCGCCTAGGTTCTTTCCGGCGTAAACGTCGAACACATTCACGTCCACGATCATATTCTTGTCGACCTGGCGAATGCATTTGCCGATCTTGTCGGCGCTTATCTCCGCGTCCACCACGAAGGCGAAATCGCGCTGCACCGGCTGCAGCGCGGCGAGATGCAAGGCGGGCCGCGCGGTCGCCGAGGCTTTCGGCGAAGGAATATTGCCGAGCCAAATCTCGCATCCGGCCATCGGCTGTGTCGTGTCGATCGCGGCCAGCAGGCGCGGATGCATTTCGCCGAAGCTCGCCAGAATATTCTGGCCTTGCCGCAGGCAGCCGGAGCGGCCCGGATGGTAATAGTCCGGTGCGTCCGCCGTGATCTGCAAGGCATCGGTCTTCACGCCGCAAGCGGCCAGCGCGGCAATGGCGTCGGCCTTGGCGTCATAGACATCGACGGCGCGAACCGGCGCGGCCCAATGGCGCGGCGTATGCCCGGCGCGCAGGGTGGTCGCGGCCAGCTTTTGATCCTGTTCGCGTGCGCCGTGATAGACCGGGCCGACCTCGAACAATCCCACGTCGGGATAGCCGTGATCGGCGTTGCGCTTCGCGGCCTGCATGAGATTGCCGAGAGTGCTGGGACGCATCATGTCGAGATCGGACGAAATCGGATTGACGAGGCGCAGGCTCTCATCGGGCGCGGCGAAATGCGCGGCGAGCGGCGACGGCATGAACGACCAGGTCACGGCCTCCAGCAGTCCTTGCGCGGCAAGGGCGCGGCGTGACGATCCGCCCCGGCGCTGCAGCGCCGTCAGGATTTCCGCTGCCATGTTGCGCGGGAATTGCAGCGGCTCGGCGGGAATGTGATCGTAGCCGTGAATGCGGATGACTTCCTCGACCAGATCGGCTTCGCCGTGAATGTCCGGACGCCAGCTGGGGGGCCTGCACGGCGAAGCGGCTGCCTTCGTCGGCGACCGTGCAGCCGAGCGCGGTCAGGAATGCGCCTTTGCTCTTCGGGCCGGACATCGACGCCGACCAGGGTAGCGCCGCGCGTCTTGCGCAGGGCGAGCGCGCGCTGCCATGAAGGCTCTTCGCCCACGATGGCGAGTTCGGAGGCTTCGCCGCCGCAAAGTTCCATAACCAGCCGGGGTGGAAATTTCCGCGCCGGGCTTGCAAAAGGCGGGATCGATGCCGCGCTCAAAGCGGTAACGCGCGTCGCTGGTGATGCCGAGCGCCCGTCCGCCGCGCGCCGTGCGTATCGGGTCGAAATAGGCGGAGATCAGAAGAATTTCCGTGGTTCCGGATTCGCAACTGGTGCTTTCGCCGCCCATGATCGCGCTCAGTTCCAGCGGTCCGGAGTCGTCGCTGATGATCGTCATGCCGGGCTGCAGCGTATAAACCTTGCCGTTGAGAAGCTTAAGCTCCTCGCCGCCCTTGGCGAGATGCACGCGCAATTTGCCGCGCAGCTTCGCGGCGTCGAACGCATGCAACGGGCGCGCCAGATCAAAGGAAACGAAATTTGTGATATCGACCACGGCGGAAATCGGACGCAAGCCTATCGATTCGAGCCGTCTTTTTCAGCCATGCCGGGCTCTCGCCGTTCTTGATGCCCTTGATGTGCCGCCCAATGATAAGCGGGCAGGCGTCTTTTTCGCCCGGCGGCAGATCGATGGAAAGCTCAATAGGAGTTTTGAAACGTCCCCGCGACCGGCGCGTCATTGAGGGGCTTTCAGCTTGCCGAAACCGGCTGCCGCCAGATCGCGGGCGATGCCGCGCACGCCCGCGCAGTCGGGACGGTTGGGGGTCAGCTTGATCTCGATCACCGGATCGTTCAGCCCGGCCCATTCGGCGAAGCTCGCGCCGACCGGCGCATCGGCGGGCAAATCGATAATGAAACGCTCGCCTTTATCCTCGCCCGCGCCGATTTCGCCCGCGCCGCACAGCATGCCCTGACTTTCGACGCCGCGAATGACGCCCCTTGCCGAGTTTGGCCTTCTGCGCCGGAATATAATCGCCAGGACGCGCCAGCACGGCTTTCATGCCCGCGCGGCAATTGGGAGGCGCCGCAGACCACTTGCAGTTTTTTCCGTACCGGTGTCGACGGTCGTGACTTGCAGCTTGTCGGCGTTGGGATGTTTTTCCGCCGTCAGCACGTGCGCGATGATGAAGGGCGCGAGTTCCTGCCCGCGGTCGGCGATGCTTTCGACTTCGAGGCCGATGGCGGTCAGTTTCGCCGAGATTTCTCCGAGCGTCGCGGCCGTGTCGAGATGCTCCTTGAGCCATGAGAGCGTGAATTTCATCGCGGCACTCCGGGCATGTCGAGCGCCATGAAGCCGTAATGCTTCAGCCAGCGCGCATCGCTCTCGAAGAAGGTGCGCAAATCGGGAATGCCGTATTTCAGCATCGCCATGCGGTCGATGCCCATGCCGAAGGCGAAGCCCTGGTATTCGTCGGGGTCGATGCCGCAATTGCGCAGAACTTGCGGATGCACCATGCCGCAGCCGCCGAGCTCCAGCCAGTCATCATAATTGCCGAGCTTCAGCGCGCCGCCTTCGCGCTTGCAGCCGATATCGATTTCCGCGCCCGGCTCGACGAAGGGGAAATAGGAGGGGCGGAAGCGCGTGGGCAAATCGGCGATGCCGAAAAATTCGCGCGCGAAATCCATGATGCAGCCTTTAAGGTGCGCCATCGTCGTCGTCTTGTCGATCACCAGGCCTTCGACCTGATGGAACATAGGCGTATGCGTCGCGTCATAATCGAGACGATAGGTGCGTCCCGGCGCGATGATGCGGATGGGAGGCTTCTGGTTCAGCATCGTCCGCGCCTGCACCGGCGAGGTGTGGGTGCGCAGGATGGTCGGCTCGCTGCCTTGCGAGGGCAAATAGAACGTATCCTGCATCTGCCGCGCCGGATGATCGGGCGGAATGTTCATCTTGGTGAAATTCAGATCGTCGCTTTCGATATCCGGCCCTTCGGCGACCGCGAATCCCATCGCCGCGAAGATGGCGGTGATTTCGTCGATGGTCTGGCTGACGGGATGGACCCGCCCGTCGGTCATCGGGCTTTGCGCGGGGCGCGGCGACAGGGTGATATCGACGCGCTCGGTTTTCAGGCGCTCGTTGAGTTCGGATTCGGCGAGGGCGGCTTTGCGGGTTTCGATCAGCGCGGTGAGAGCGTCTTTGACGCGGTTGAGTTCCGCGCCGCGTTCCTTGCGCGTCTCGGGGGGCAGGGCACCGAGCATTTTCATCTGCTCGGTGATCTGGCCTTTTTTGCCCAGCGCGGCGACCCGAAGCTCTTCAAGCTGCGCGACGCTGGCGGCGGCGGCGATCCGCGCCGCGAGCTCGTCCTGCAATCGCGTCAGGCTATCGGTTTCTTTGAGCGCCGCTTCGGCCATGATGGAGGCTTACGCCGCCTTCTTGAGCGCCGCTTGAACTTGATCGACAACCGCCTTGAACGACGCGGGTTCCGTCGCCGCCAGCTCGGAGAGCTGTTTGCGGTCGATTTCGATGCCGGTCAGCTTGAGGCCGCCGATGAATTTCGCGTAGGTCAGGCCGTATTCGCGGACGGCGGCGTTGATGCGCTGAATCCACAGAGCGCGGAAATCACGCTTGCGGTTGCGCCGGTCGCGATAGGCGTAACGCAGCGCCTTTTCGACTTTTTCGATAGCGATGCGGAAATTGGTGCCGCCGCGGCCGCGATAGCCCTTGGCCAGTTTGACGACTTTTTTGTGACGGGCGTGCGAAGTGACGCCCCGTTTGACGCGTGCCATATCTTATCTCCTTATGAATTGCGCAGATAATGAGCGATGATGTTATCGCCGTCCGCCTTGAACAAAATCTGACCGGCGCGGCCTTCGCGCTTCATCTTTTGCGATTTGTTGCGGAGCAAATGGCGCTTGTTGGATGCGCCAGCTTTAACTTTGCCGGTCGCGGTCACGCGAAAACGCTTCTTCGACCCGGAATGGGTCTTGATCTTGGGCATGTTTTTTCCTTTCGTTAACAATGGCGGCCGGGCAATGCCCTGCGGCGGCTCAAAAAATGGCCCCGCAACGCCCGGACGCGCCTGATAGAGCAGCAGTTATAGGGGAAAAGTTGCGGAAAGCGCAACAAGATTACAAATACCGATAAGTCACTGTATTCGTTAAAATTTCCAGCCTGAATGAATAGCGGCAATACCGAAACTTACATCAAGCCAGCGGACGCGGGCAAGCCCGGCCTGCTCCATACGCGCGGCCAAAGCCTGCTGATCGGGGAATTGCCGAATGCTTTCGGCGAGATATTGATAGGCGGCGCGGTCGTTCGCGACTTTCTCGCCAAGCCAGGGCAAGACGGAGAAAGAATAGCGGTCATAGATATCTTTGAGCGGCGCGGCGACGCCGGGGCTGAACTCCAGGCAGAAAAACCGCCCGCCTGGTTTCAGCACGCGAACGACTTCCTTTAAGGCGGTATCGATCAGCGCGACATTGCGCAAGCCGAAGGATATACAGATTTTGTCGAAGCTAGCGGCGGGGAAGGGGAGATCGGCGGCATCGCCCGTCGTCCAGGTGAAAGCGTCCGGCAACAAGCCGTCATCGAGCATTCGGTTGCGGCCTTGTTCGAGCATTGCGGCGTTATAATCGCAAATGGTGATTTTGCTTTGTCCGTGGCTGCGCCGATGGAGCCGCCGGGCGATATCGCCGGTGCCGCCCGCGAGGTCGAGGATGCTTTCTCCGGCGCGCGGCGCGATCATCGCGGCGAACCGGTCTTTCCATAAGCGGTGGACGCCCAGCGACATCAGATCGTTCATCACGTCGTAACGCGCCGCAACTTTATCGAATACGCCCCGCACGCGCTCGGCTTTGTTTCCGGCGGTTATATGCTCGAATCCGAACCATTCGGCTTCGGGGTTGGTGCGGTGGCGTGATTTTGTCATAATGGCTTTCTAGCAATTTAACGGCGCGGTCGCAAATGCCCGAATTACCTGAAGTCGAAACCGTTTGCCGCGGGCTTGAGGCCAAGCTGGCGGGCGCGAAAATCAAGGACGCCGTGCTGCACCGCGCCGATCTGCGCTTTCCGATGCCCAAGGGGCTGGAGGCGCGGCTGCGCGGGCGGCGGATCGCGCATGTGCGGCGGCGGGCGAAATATATCGTGATCGAGCTTAGCGGCGGCGACGCGCTGCTGCTGCATCTCGGCATGTCGGGGCGGCTGGTGGTCGGCGCGGCGGACAAGGCGGCGGAGAAGCACGATCATGTCGTGATCCATTGCGACAAGGGCACGCTGCGCTTCAACGATCCGCGCCGTTTCGGGATGCTCGATCTCTGCGCGCTGAAAGATTTGCCGGAACATCGATTGCTGCGCGGGCTTGGCGTCGAGCCTTTGGAAAAAGATTTGACGGCAAAGTTTCTCGCGCAAAAATTCAAGGGCAAGAAAACGCCCATCAAGGCCGCGCTGCTCGACCAGCGGATCATCGCCGGGCTTGGCAATATCTATGTCTGCGAGGCGCTGTTCCATGCCGGAATTTCTCCCTTGCGCCTTGCGGGCAGCCTGAAACCGGCGGAGATCGCCGCGCTCGTTCCCGCGATCCGCAAGGTGCTGAAGGCTGCGATCAAGGCGGGCGGCAGCAGTCTGCGCGATTATGTGCAAAGCGGCGGCGAGCTTGGTTATTTTCAGCATAATTTCGCCGTCTATGACCGCGAGGATAAACAATGTCCCGGTTGCCATTGCGGTAAGCCCGCGATCACGCGCATCGTGCAGAGCGGACGGTCGACTTTCTTTTGCCCTGTGAGGCAAAAATAAATGCCCGATACGTCCGCCATCAATTGCTTCCTGCCGATCGCGGACCCGAGCGCGCGCCTGTTGATCTTGGGCAGCATGCCCGGCGAAGCGTCGTTGCGCGAACAGCAATATTATGCCCATCCGCGCAATTTGTTCTGGCCTATCATCAGCGAGATCATGGGCGTCGCGCCGTCTCTGCCTTATGACGCGCGGGTGCAGGCTCTCAAGACGAGAGGAATCGCGCTATGGGATGTCCTGGAATCCTGCATCCGCATAAGCAGCCTCGATTCCGCCATCGACCGCGCCTCGGAAAAGCCGAACGACTTCCGGAGTTTTTTCCGCTCGCACCCGGACATCGGGCGCGTGTTCTTCAACGGCGCGAAAGCGGAAGAATGCTATCGCCGCTATATTCTGCCGTCTCTCGCCGATGAGTTCCCCACGCTAGAGTACCGGCGGCTGCCATCCACCAGTCCCGCTCATGCCTCGTTGCGATATGAAGAAAAATTAGAGATTTGGAGAGCGGGTATTGGCGCTCAATTCTCGGTCCGCATGAAATAGGCGAAGGGCGTATGCGGCGCGAGGAAAGCCTCTATCGCGGCGGCATCGTTCTGGATGAGGAGGCGAGTATGCGGGGGCGGCGCCGGGGCCATGCAAATTACAGTTCGAGTTTTTGTCCGGATTTTATGCGCCGCAGAATTGTGTGCGCGTCTTCGACCGACTCCCTGGCCAGTTCAGGGCTCAATCGAAGCGGGCGTACAACCATAATCGCCGCATCGTCTCTGAACCATCCGGTCGATTCATGGCCGGTTTCTTCGTCCGCTTGTTTGGGGATGCCGGTCATTCTTTTCTCCGATATCAGATAGAGCCTGATTAGCTAATCTTCTTCAGCCCCCGTTCGATGCGGCCGACCATGGGGTCGTCGCTGTCGAATTCATCGTCGGCGTCGATATGCTCGATGACGCTGGTGAGCGAACTGACCAGTTCCTGGCCCTGGCCGCGTATGGATGTGCGCATCGCGTCAGCTTTCTGGCGTAATGCGTCCATCGCGTAGGAGATCGCCGCAAGCTCGCCGCGAGCCTGCTGCGCGACATGGGCCAGCCCTTCGGCCTGATCCTGCCAGCTCGCGCCGGCATTCTGCACCAGCCCCACCGCTTGCCGCGTATCCGTCGACAGCCGGTCGATATGCTGCTGCAGGGTTTCGCCGAGTTTCTGCAGTTGAGCGCCGACCTGCTCGGTGGTGTCGCGCGCGGAGCGGCGGCTGTCTTCCAGTTTTTCCTGCAGCGTGTCCACCTGGCCGATGCTGTGCTCCAGCGTGCCGGTCAGATAATCCTGCGATTGGCCGAGCGCCTCGCCCGCATGGGTGAGGTGCTTAAGCTGCGCGTCGAAGGTCGCGCCGAAGCCGAGCAGCAATTGCGCCGCTTCCTCGACCAGCGTGCGCAGAGTCTGGGTTTTGTCCGCGAGATTGGAACTGCCGACCGCCGTCGCCGCGCCAAAACGCTCCAGCAGGCGCTCGATATCGGCATGGGCGTCGAGCGTGACATGGCGCAGTGCGTTCGCTTGCTGCTCCAGACGTTCGGCGGTCGAGGCGACGCCGCCGTCGATGGCCGCGAGCTGGGTTTGCAGAGTCTGCTGCATCGCGTCGAGCCGCGCCTTGTATCCCTGACTGGCTTCCAGCAGGCGGTCTTCCGCCTTCTGGCCGAGATCGCCAAGCTGCGTGATGTTTTGCGCGAGAGCCTGGCTGCCGACCGCCAGCACCTTGCCGGTCGCTTGCGCCTGGCCGTCGAGATACACGATCTTGCCCATGAATTGCTCATGCGCCGCTTCCGCGCCCGAGCGGAGATGGGCGAGCCGGTCAGCGGCCTCGGCCAGTTGCGTCATGGAAGCCGCCGTTTCCGCGGCCAGCTTGCGCTGCTCCGCCGCGACGGAATCGCCGCCAAGCTGCACCTTCGCCGTCTGTTCGCTCAGTTGCTCGCCGAATTGCCGCAAGACGCCCGTCGCCTGTTCGACGGTGGCGTCCAGCGCCTGCATCTGCCGGTCGAATCCGGCTTGGCTCGCCGCCGCCGTGTCGGTGAATTTCCCGGCGCTGCCGTCCAGGAGCCGCAGGGTTTCCGCTGTCTGCTCGCGCAGCAGGGTTCCCGCGTTGGAAATCTGCTGGCTCGCCTCGGCGATGACGCCGGGCAGCTGGTCGCCCTGCGCGTGAATTTGCGCGGCGGCGGCGAGAAGATCATCGGTATGACCGTCGACTTTCGCCGCGATGGTCTGCGCCGCCTGCACGGCTGCCGTGCTGTGTTCGCCCAGCCGCTCTAGCTCTTCGCGCAGATGGATGATGACGCCCTGCAATTGCCCGGCGACCTGGCCGCCGAGATTCTGCGCCCTGTCTTCCGCGCCCTGCATGGCTTCGAGAATGTTCTTGAGCTGCAGCGCCGCCGTCGTGGTCTGTTCGGCCATTTGCGCGGTCTGCCGTTCGATCGTGGCGCCGGCGGCGTCGAGCGAGGTTTGCTCCTCGCGCAGCTGCTGGCCGAGATTTTGCAGCCGGGCATGCATGCGCAGGCCGGTTTCGTCGAGCCTGCCGATCTGGTCGAGGATCGTCTGCACGGTGCTTTCCGTCGAGATGCCGAATTGCAGCGAACTCTTGTCGAGCGCGCCGAGGATGTCGGCGGCCTGAGTCCGCAGGCGGGCTTCCGCGCCGTCGATCTGCTCCAGAACTTCCCGCAGTCCCTGGCGCATTTCGCCTTGGGTCTGTTCGCGCAACGCCTGATTGTGGTCCGACAATTCTCCGCGAATCTCCGTGTCGCTCTGGCGGATTTGCTCCAGAACCCCGGCGAATTGCCGGGCGGCTTCGGCGCCGCTTTGTTCGATTTGACTGAGAACGCTGAGATTCTGATCATGCAGGCGCTTCCCGCCCTGATCGGCCTGTTCCAATATCCGCGCCAAGCCGTCGGCGAGAGCCGAAGCTTCGGCTTGCGTCCGGTTGCGCAGTTCTTCGGCGTGCGATGTGAAGCGGTTCTGCACGTCGGTATTGCTTTGCTGAATCTGCTCGAGAATGTCGGCGAAACGCTGCCCCACCTGGGCGCCGCTATGCTCGACCTGCCTGAGGATGTCGGTGCTCTCGTCGCGCATATATTCCGCGCCCCTGTCGATTTTTTCGAGCAACTGCACAAGAGTTTCGGTGAAGGCCGACGTTTCCGCCGCAGCCCGGCCGCGCATTTCTTCGGCATGGCCGGTGAAGCTCTTTTGCGCTTCGGCATTGCTGTGCTGAAGCTGTTCGAGAATATCGGCAAGACGTTGTTCCGTCAGATTGCCGCTTTCCTCGATCTGCCCGAGAATTTCGGCATTCCGGCCGCGCAGATATTCTCCGCCCCTGTCGATCTGTCCGAGCAACTGCGCAAGAGTGTCCGCGAAAGCCGATGCTTCGGTATGCGTCTGCCCGCGCAGTTTTTGCGCGAAAGTGCCGAATTGGTCGTGGATTTTCGCGGTATCCCGGTCGATCTGGCCAAGCACGCCCGCGATCTGCTCCTGAATCGCGCCGCCGCTACGGTCGATGGCGCCCATGACGCCCTCGGCCTGGTTTTTAAGCCGCGCGCCGCTTTCCTCGAACCGGGCGAGGAGCCTGACGAGGCTCTCCGCCGCGAGTCCGGTTTCTTCCTGCGCCTGTTCGCGCAGCTGCGATGCATGATCGCTGAGATCGCTGCGGATCTGCGCGGTGTTTTGCCGGATCTGGTCGAGTACGCCGCCCAGTTCCTCTTGGGCAAGCGCGCCGCTGCGTTCGATCTGCTCCAGAATGTCCGAGCTTTGGCTGCGCAGCCGCTCGCTGCCGCCGTCGAATTGGCCGAGCAATTGAGCGAGGCTTTCGGCGAACAAGGCGGCTTCCGTCCGGGCCTGATCGCGCAAGGTTCTGACATGCGACAGAAGCTCTTCGCGGATTTGTGCGCCGCCCTGGCCGATTTGGTCGAGCGCGGCGGCGGTTTGCTGCTGCACCATGGACGCGCTTTGGCTGATGGCGTCGAGGATTTCCGCAGCGCCGGTTCTGAGCCGCGCATGGCTGCCGTCGATATGGCCGGTAATTTGCGCCATGCTGTCGGCGATCCCGGCAGTTTCTTCCTGCACCTGCTCGCGCAGGGCGCGGGCGTTGCCGGCGAGTTCGCCGGTGACGGCGATGACGGAGCGGATTTGCTGTTCGGCGCGCTGCGTCTCGGATGCGACGGCCTGCGCTTCGCCGGCGAAGCTCACGCCCGCGTCGCGGACGTCCGCCAGCGTGGTTTCGGCTTTCTTGTCGAAGCTGGCGAGAGTTTCGGTGATCGTTTGCAGCGCGTTTTGCAGGCGGTCGGCGGCGGATTCCGCCGTGACGGCGGAATGGCCGTGCGCTCCGGCGAGGTTGCCGAACAGGGCCATGAGATCGTCGGTTTGTTTCTCGATGGCGGATTTGGCCGCCTGCTGCTCGTCGGCGATCTGCCGCGCGGCGGCGCTCAGCGCGTTCAGCGGCAGTTCGAGAGTCTGTTCGAGCTCGCGCGCCATTTCTCCGGCGACTTGCGCCAGGGTTTCCATTTGCCCGGCGCGATCCTGAATTTGCAGGGCGCTGGCTTCGGTCAACGCGCCGAAGCGGCCATGCGCTTCCTCGACATTGCCGAGAGCGGCGGCGGCGTGCTGACGCAGCTGCTCGCTCATGTGCTGCAGGCGGTCGACATTCTGCTGCAATTGAGAGGCCAGGTTCGCGCTTTGCTGTTCCAGCGCGTCGCCGGTCTCGGAACTCTTCTCGCCGAGCGTCATGATTTGCGCGGTCAGCGTGTTCACCTGCCGGTCGTTCTGCCGGGTCAGCTCGTCGAGCCTCGCGGTCTGTTCTCCGACCGCCTGGCCGGTGCGCTCCAGCGCCAGCACGGCGGTATCCGCGCTGGCATGCAGCACGTTCTGATGCTGCTGCAGCGCCATGCCGGCCGTTTCGATGCGCGCGAGATTCTGCGCGATATTGTCCTGCACTTCGGACGTCAGGCGGCCGCTGTCTTCGCATAGCTGCTTCAACTGGCCGGTGATCTTGGCTCCTACGCCGGAAATCTGCCATGCGGTGGTCTGCAATTGATCGTTGCCGTGACTGATGACGGTCAGGCGGTCGCGCATGATCTTGTCGAAGCTTCCCATGTCGTTGAGGGAGCGCAGCACCAGTTCCTGAAGCTTGGCGGCTTCGCCTTCCAGTTCGCCGGTCAGGCCGGAGGCAAGTTCATGGAACCGTCCGCCCGCGCCGTCCATTTGCGCATAGGCGGCGTCGGCGCGATCCTTGATCGCCTCGCTCGCCGAAGCGAACTGGCTTTGCAATTGCGCCAATTGCCGCGCCATGGAATCGAGATATTGCTGCAGGCTGGCCTGGCTCTGCGCGGCGGCGTTTTGCGTCGCGATGCCCGACTCTTGCAATTGTCCGGCGGATTGCCGCGCCGTCGCAACCAGCTGCTCGGCGGTCGCTTCCATATCGCCGCCGATGCGTTCCAGATCGCCGAAGACGCGTGCTGCGCGCGCGCCGAGGCTGTCGACATTGCGCTCGAGCAGGCCGGATGCGGCGGCCAGATTTTTCTCCGTGTCGCGTGCCAGCGATGCCTGTTGCTGATGCGCGTTCGTCAGGCGCGATATCATGGAGGATATCGCTCCGTCGCTTTGCGCCGCCGAGACGCCGATGCGTCCGCTGACCGTCTCGAGCTGTTCGAGAAGCTCGCCGAGCCGCTGCTGCGTCTCGTCGATCTGGGCGCGATGGCTGCCGGTATGAGAGCTTGCCTGCGCGACGGCGCTTTCGTAATGGCGCGCGGATTCGGCAAGGCGCTGGATTAAATTCTGCGCATCGTCCTGCAATTGCTGCGTGACGGCGTGGCAACGCTCCATGCTGCCTTCCGCCGTGTCCGCGAGGCCGTTCGTGGCCGCGCGGAGCGTCTCCTGGACATCGCCGGCGGCGCCGACGGCCTTGGCAAGCAATCCCGCGAGCGTTTCCCGCTGCTGCGTCATGCGAATGTCGCTGGCTTCTAGGCGGTTGCCGAATTCGTCGACATGACGCTCGATGCTCTTGGCGTGGCCCGCGAACAGTTCGGCGGCATGCTCGGTCGCCGTCTTGAGTTCCCGCTCGACGACGCTGTAGCGTTCGATGCCTTCGTGAAGCTGTTCCGCGGTCTTCGCCAACTGTCCGGGCAGGACATTACCGATCTGCTGCAATTCGTTCGTCCGGCCGGCAAGGTTTTTGCCGCTGCTTGTCAGCGCGGCGCTCGCGGCTTCGGCTTCGGCTTCGAAACGGGCCAGGGTGGTTTCAAAAGCCTGCCCGGATTGCGCGAGCAGCGCCTGCGTCCGCGCGACGGCGTTGTTGCCGGTTCCGGCGAGCTTGGCGTTGGCGGACTCGGCTTCGGCAGCGAAGCGGGCCAGAGTGGTTTCAAGAGCTTGTCCCGATTGGGCGAGCAATGCTTGCGTTTGCGCGATGGCGTTTTCTCCGGTTCCGGCGAGCTTGGCATTAGCGGCTTCGGCTTCGGCGGCGAAACGGGCCAGAGCGGTTTCAAGAGCTTGTCCCGATTGGGCGAGCAATGCTTGCGTTTGCGCGATGGCGTCCTTCCCAGTTCCCGCCAGCGTGGCGTTGGCGATCTCGACTTCGGCGGTGAAACGCGCCAGGGCGGTTTCAAGCGCCTGTCCCGATTGCGCGAACAGCGCCTGCGTCTGCGCGGCGGCGTCTTTGCCGGTTCGGTCGAGCGCGATGCTTGCGGTTTCGGCTTCGGCGGCGAAACGATCAAGAAGGGATTCGAGGCTCTGTTCGGATTCCGCGAGCACGGCTTTGACGGAACCGGCGGCGCTGAGGATATCGATTTCCTGCGACTTCAGATGGTCGCGGAGTTCCACGCCGTCAGCCTTGGCGGCAGCGAGGCTCTGCGTCAGGCTCTTGCTGCCGCTGTCGAGCTCCTGAAGCGTTTCGTTCAGCGTCAGGCGCGTGGTATCGGCGGTGTCGGCGATGCTCCTGTTGGCGCCGCGCAGTTTTTCGACAACTTCTTCAAGCAGCCTCAGCCGGGTGGACAGCATGGAATCGAATTTCTCGGCGGCTTCGGTGATTTTCCCGGCTTCGTCGACCTGATCCAGGCTGTGGCGGGTGATGTCCTTGACGGCGGCTTTTTCGAGTTCGAGGCGATGGAGAAGACGGGTGATTTCCTCTTCGCCCGCCGTGCTGCCCTGCCGCAGCAGTTCGAGCTGATCGCGGAGCGCGGCGTTGAATTTCTGCACGCGGTTTTCCGCGATGCTGTGTTCGCCGAAGATCAGGTTGAGCTGTTTGCGCAGCGGGTCGGTCGCGACCTGGATATCGTTCGCGCGCTGCAGATAGGCGGTGACCATCCATATAAGCGCGATCGGCGACGCCAGCGCGGATAGGCCGAGCGCCCAGTTGACCAGCGGCACGCCGCCGAAGCTTTTGGTTTCGCCGCCGGTAAGAAGGGCGGTTGCCACCAGCACGATCCATACGACCGATAGCGCGAGGCCGATCCAGAACGGGATGGCGGAAAAATTGCGATCCGCCGCCGGAGGCACGGAGATTTTGTAGGTTTTGACTGTTTTCGTCGTGGCGGGCTTCGCCATTGGCAAGGGTTCTTGCTCAGCCATATTCATCTCCTGAAATGCATCGCCATCGAAACGAGTTTTCGACCTTAGCCGCGCGAAGCTGTGAATAAAAGCAATTTACATAGATTCAGGTCTTATCGATAAAATAATCCACAGATAATACAGGGGCATGTCCGGTGGGCTTTGGGTGGGTTGGGGAATTTCTTTAATAAAATCATTTAACTAGCGATTTTAACTCATAAATTTCCCGTAACGCGTCTTTTGGGGTTAAGTCGTCCGGATCGAGGTTTTTGAGACGATCCAGCGCGGGCGATACCGATTCCCGCAGCACCGCCGGGGCCGTGGACGCGGTAAAAAGCGGCAGGTCTTTCGCCGATTCTTTCTGTTCCAGCGCGGCAAGAAAACTTTCGGCGCGGGCGATGACCGCGGGGGGCAGACCGGCAAGCTTGGCGACATGGATGCCGTAGGAACGGTCGGCGGTTCCGGGCACGACTTCATGCATGAAGATAATGTCGTTCTGCCACTCCTTGATTTTCATGGTGTGGCAGGAAAGGTGCGGCAGCCGTTCGGCCAGCGTCGTCAATTCGTGATAATGCGTCGCGAACAAGGCCCGTGAGCGGTTCTGGTCATGCAGATGCTCGATCACCGAAGCGGCGATGGCCATGCCGTCATAGGTCGCCGTGCCGCGCCCGATTTCGTCCAGGATGACGAAGCTGCGTTCGGTGGCCTGGTTCAGGATGGCGGCGGTTTCCACCATCTCCACCATGAAGGTCGAATGCCCGCGCGCCAGATCGTCGGCGGCTCCCACGCGGCTGAACAGCCGGTCGATGATTCCGATTTTCGCTTCCGCCGCCGGGACGAACGATCCGACATGCGCCAGCACGGCGATCAGCGCGTTCTGGCGCAGGAAGGTCGACTTGCCCGCCATGTTCGGCCCGGTGAGCAGCCACAGGCGCTGCGCATCCTGCAGATCGCAGTCATTGGCGATGAAGCTCGCGGCGCTGGTTTGCGCGAGCGCCTGCTCCACCACCGGATGCCGCCCGCCCCGGATGGAGAAATCCGCGCCGTCCGTTAAAACCGGACGGCAATAACGATGATCCTGCGCCAGAACCGCGAGGCCCGCCGTCACGTCGAGCAGCGCCATGGACGCCGCCGCCATGCGGATGGCCGCGATGCGTTCCATGACCATCTCGGCGAGATCGGCGAAAATCTGCAATTCGAGTGAAAGCGCCCGCGCCGCCGCTTCGGCGATTTTCTTTTCCAGTTCGCTAAGCTCCACCGTCGTAAAGCGCGCGGCGTTGGCAAGCGACTGGCGGTGGATGAACAGTTCCTTGCGGTCGTGCAGCTTGTCGGCATGCAACGCGGTGACTTCGATATGATAGCCGATCACCTGATTATATTTGATCTTCAGGCCAGTCACGCCGCTTTCATGGGCGTAACGCTGCTGCAGGCCGATGACGAGTTTCTGGCCGTCGTCGCGCAGGCTCATAAGCTCGTCGAGCGCCGCGGTATAACCGGGCGCGATGAATCCGCCGTCGCGGGCGAGCAGCGGCAGATCGTCCTTCAGCGCCCGGGACAGATGATCGGCCAGCGCGGCGTGATCGCCAAGCCCTTCCATCGCTTCGGCCAGCAAGGACGGCATTTCGCCGCGCGGCATGGCGAGCAAATGGCTGCGCATCGCGGCGGCTTGAGCCAGCGCGTCGCGCAGCGCGGCAAGATCGCGCGGCCCGCCGCGCTGAAGCGCGATGCGTGCCAGGGAGCGTTCGAGATCGGGACTCTGCCGCAGATTCAGGCGGAGACGCTCGGCGCTTTCCCGGCGGGCGATGAAATATTCGACGGTATTGAGCCTCGCATCGATCGCCGCGACCTCGTTCAGCGGCGCGGCGAGCCACGACGCCAGCATCCGCGCGCCCGCGCCGGTTACGGTGCGGTCGATGGCGGCGAGCAGCGACTCCTTGCGCTCGCCTTTCATATTGCGCGTGAGTTCGAGATTGCGCGACGTCGCGGCGTCGATGGCCATGACGCTGCCCTGGCGCACCTGCTGCGGGGGAGACAGATGGCGCAGTTCATGTTTCTGCGTCAGTTCGGCATAGTCGATCAGCGCGCCCAGCGCGGCGATCTCGGCGCGGCGAAAATCGCCGAAGGCCGTCAGCGTGCCGACATTATATAAGGCATGCAATCTCTTGGCCGCGTTGGCGCTGTCGAAGCGGCTACGGGGCAGGGGGGTCAGCGCCGCTTTGAACGGCGCGAGGCTCGCATGCATCTCGCGCTCGGCCATGTCGTCGGGCAGCAGGATTTCTCCGGGCTGCAGCCGCTCGGCCAGCGCGCCGATGTCTTCCGTGCGCAATAACTGGACCGCGGGCCGGCCCGCGGTCAGGTCGAACCATGCCGCCGCCGTCTCGCCGCCGATTTCGGCGATGGCAAGCAGATGATTATGCTGCCGCGTATCGAGCAGCGTATCTTCGGTCAGCGTGCCGGGCGTGACGATGCGGACGACCGAACGCCCGACGATGGATTTCGCGCCGCGCTTGCGCGCCTCGGCGGGGCTTTCCGTCTGTTCGGCGATGGCGACGCGAAAGCCTTTGCGGATCAGCTTGGCGAGATAGGATTCATAAGAATGCGCGGGAACGCCGCACATCGGAATGTCCTGCCCCTGATGCTGGCCGCGCCGCGTCAGCGCGATGTCGAGCGCCTGCGACGCCTGCACCGCGTCGTCGAAAAACAATTCATAGAAATCGCCCATCCGGAAGAACAGCAGCGTTCCCGGATGCTGGGCCTTCAGCGCCATATACTGCGCCATGACCGGCGTCGCTTCCGGCGCGTCGGGCGGTATGAGATGGAGGGCGGTGGACATCGGCGGCGGATCATCCATAATGGTTCATCAATATGCGAACAGGAATTAATCAGGAGCCGGGGTAAATGTCCACCATTGTTCCCATCCGTTTTTCCGTGACGCCTGAAGTGACGGCTCTGGGCGTGAAGGTTGCATGTTTTGCGGTTTATGGATTGGACAACGCGGCCTATGGCCCGGCGTTCGAATCTTTCCGGAAAAGCAGGCTCGGCGAACTAAAATCTAAATGGGAACGGGCAACCTATGCCGAAGACCCGATTCTTAAAGGGTTCAGGCAATTGCATGAAAAGATAGGCAAAACCGGAAAACGATGGACATCGTCGCCGGAAAATCTCCGCCGGTTATTGCTCGAACTTGAAGATTTTCCGAAAATCAACCCGGTAGTCGATATCTACAATGTCGTCTCTCTGGAAACCGGGCTTGCGCTGGGCGCGCATGATATCGCCAGCATCGCGGGAGGCGTGACTTTAAGATTAACGACCGGGTCTGAAAAATTCTGGCCTATAGGCGCGAAGGAAACTGAAAAAGTCAGCGCCGGAGAATACGCTTATTGCGACGATGACAATGAAGTCATTTGCCGCATGGAGGTGCGGCAGGTCGAAAAAACCAAAGTCACGCATGAATCGAAAGACATATTTTTCATCGTCCAGGGTCATGACGGCATGCCGGAGGCGGCAATTCGCCAGACGGCCGAAAATCTCGCAGGCATGATCACAAGCGATCTTGGCGGAAGGCCGGTTTATCTGTAATGTCGTAACCATGATCCTCGGCATCGGCTCAGACCTTATCGACATACGGCGCGTTGAGAAAATCATGGTGCGTTATGGCGAACGATTCATGCGGCGGCTCTTCACCGAGACGGAAATCGCCAAGGCGAACATGCGCGCCAATCCGGTCCCCACATACGCCAAACGCTTCGCGGCCAAGGAGGCCTGTTCCAAGGCGCTCGGCACCGGCATCAGCGCGGGGGTGTTTTTCCGCGACATGGGCGTGGTCAATTTGCCGACCGGCCAGCCGACGATGCAGCTGACCGGCGGCGCGCTTGCGCGGCTTCGGGCCATGACCCCGCCCGGCATGACGGCGCGGATTCACCTGACGATCACCGACGAGCATCCGCTGGCCGAGGCGCTGGTCATGATCGAGGCGGTAAGCCCTTGACGCCGCGCGGCGGTTCAGCGCAGGTTGCGCCATCATTTCACCACTTTTGCAGCGATATTTAAACCATGGCCGACAGCGCCCTGAAGCAACCTTCCACAGGACAAGACATGCGTTCCCGCGAAAGCGTGCCCGATACGTTCCGCACCATTCTCTACGCGGTCATGATCGCGCTGGTGATCCGCGCGCTGGCGTTCGAGCCGTTCAATATTCCCTCAAGCTCGATGGTGCCGGGGCTGCAGGTGGGGGATTACCTGTTCGTCTCGAAATTTTCGTATGGCTACAGCAGTCTTTCGACGGCCTGGGGCTTGCTGCCGCTCAAAGGGCGGATCGGCGGCCATCCGCCGGAGCGCGGCGACGTGGTGGTGTTCAAGCTTCCCACCGACACGCGTACCGATTACATCAAGCGGCTGATCGGGCTGCCCGGCGAGAAGATCGAGGTAAAATCCGGCGTTGTCTATATCAATGACAAGCCGCTCGCGCGCGAACGCATCGGCCCGATCATGCTCGAGGACAGGGAAGGGCTGCTGATACGCCCCGCGACCGAGTATCGCGAGAGCACCGCCGAAGGCAAAAGCTATAAGACGGTGCAGGAATACGATAACGGCCCGCTCGATAATTTCGGCCCGATCCAGGTTCCCCCCGGCAAATACTTCATGATGGGCGACAACCGCAACAACTCGCAGGACAGCCGCGTCGCCAGCAAAGTCGGCTTCGTGCCGGAGGAAAATCTCGTCGGCCGCGCGCAGGTCACTTTTTTCTCGCTGACCTCCGACGCCAGCTTCTGGCAATTTTGGAAATGGCCGTTTGCCATCCGGTGGGAGCGGATGTTCAAGAAGATCGTTTGATGGCCCGCATTATAGGGTAGGGCTTAAGGCGCATCTTCCAGGGTTTCCATAGGAAAAAGTCCCAACCCCTTCAAGAAAATAGCCTTTTTTACGCTGCCGCTTGCGATTCCAGGCCCGGGCGCACTAGAATGCCCCCATGGGCGAAAGCAAAACCACGATAATGGCGCAAGACAGTGCCGAGTTCACCGAGCGTCTGGGGCACCGGTTCAACCAGCCGCAGGTGCTGCAGGACGCCTTGACGCATCCGTCGCTGGCGGGGAAAACGCGGCGCAAGAATGCCGCGACCGCCTATGAGCGGCTCGAATTCCTGGGCGACCGGGTGCTGGGCCTTAGCGTCGCCTCATGGCTCTATGAATTATTTCCCGACGCCAGCGAAGGCGAGCTTTCCAAGCGCCATGCCGAACTGGTCAACCGGGTGACGCTCAAGAAAATCGCCGTCGTCATCGAACTGCCGCGATTCCTGCGCGTGGCGCGCGGCGAGCAGGCGGCGGCGCAGCGTAGCCAAACTGTATTATCCGATGCCATCGAGGCGGTGATCGGGGCGCTTTATCTCGACGGCGGCATGGAGGCCGCGCAGGGCTTCATCCGCCGCCATTGGCAGGTGACGCTCGACCGCCAGGACAAGGCCGAGCCGCCCGCCGATCCCAAAACCACGCTGCAGGAATGGGCGCAGGCGCGCGGATTGCCGCTGCCTGCCTATAAGGTCGCGGAGCGCGACGGCCCCGCCCATGCGCCGCGTTTCGTGATCGAGGTCACGGTGCAGGGCCAGCCTTCGGCTAGGGCGGAAGGCCCGTCGAAGCGCGAGGCCGAGAAGCTGGCCGCCGCCGCGATGCTCGAGCAATCCGGCATGACCGCGGCGAAGAAAAAGGGTTAAGTGACGCCATGACCGAAAAAATCCGCTTGCCGCGCATTCTTGTGACGAACGACGACGGCGCCGACGCGCCGGGACTCGCGCTGCTGGCCGAAATCGCTTCAGGCTTGGCGGAGGAAGTCTGGGTCGTCGCGCCCGAGCGCGATTGCAGCGGCACCAGCATGATGATGGCGCTGCGCGACTCGATCCGCGTCGCGGCCAGGGGCGAACGCCGTTATATCGTGCGCGGCACGCCGGGCGATTGCGTGGTGATCGCGTTGCATCATCTGATGAAAGACAAACCGCCGCAATTGCTGCTTTCCGGCATCAATGCGGGATCGAACCTGGGCGATGAAGCCAATCTCTCGGGCACGCTCGGCGCGGCGCTGGCCGGGCTGATGCTCGGCATTCCGTCGATCGCCATCAGCCAGGAATGCGTGCGCGATCAGCCGGTGAAGTGGGAAACCGCGAGAACGCATCTGCCGGGGCTGCTGCAGATCCTGCTGGGGCAGGGCTGGCGGCGCGATACCTGCCTGTCGGTGAACATCCCCGACGCGCCTCCCGAGCAAATCCGCGAAATCGCCTGGACGCGGCAGGCGCAGAAGACCATCGCCGGCATGAGAGTCGATGCGCGCAGCGATTTGCGCGGCGACGCTTATTTCTGGATGGCGCTCGACCGCAAGCCCGCCGAGCCGGATTCCCTCAGCGATGTCGCGGCGCTGCGCCGCAAGCGGATTTCGGTAAGCTGCATGGGCCTCGACCGCAGCATCGATCCCGGCCGCCGGATCATGCCGCTCGATCCCGAAGCGGACGAATATGCCGGAACCTGAATTCGACACGCGATTGCCGGCCGAGCTTGTCGTCAGCGCTCATATCCGGCTAGCCGCGCAGCAGGGTGTGCCCATCGTCGTCGTTCGCAAGGGCGATCCGCAAGGCGGCGCTATTCTGCTCAAGATCAACCGGTTGGACGGCACGGCTCATCTTTTGACGCAGGTGCGCGCCGACAGCGAACTGGTCTGGTCGCCGCTGCAGGCGCTAGACCCCATGCCGGAAGCCGATGCCGACAGCCTGATGCGCCGTCAGGGCGAATTCGATCCGGATTTATGGCTGATAGAGATCGAAGACCGTCAGGGACGGCACTGGTTTCCGGGGAAGCGGGTAACTTGACATGCCGCAAGCCGCCTTTCACACTGCCTCTCGTCCCTCATCCGCAAGGAAAGTCCCCGCATGAACACCACGCCCGCCCCTCAGCCCGCTTTGCCGTTATTCTACACTCAGGTTCGTCCGCTCGACCGGGTTCAGGATGCCGATCTGCGCATTCGCCGGGGAGCGGATTTGCGCTTCACCGCCACCACCAACGCCATTCCGCTGGTGGGCGAGGAATTCCCGTTCGCGGCCAGCGATTATCCGATCGTCTTTTCTCCCGCGCCCACGCCGGTGCCGGTGGCGGTCGTCGGTCTGGAGCGCGACAAGAACCTGATGGTGGATGCCGCCGGCCAATGGATGCGGCGCAGCTATATCCCCGCCTATGTACGGCGTTATCCTTTCATTCTGGTCGAAGACCCGGATAACCAAAAACTGGTGCTGTGTTACGAAGAGAACGCGCCGCATTTGTCGCCGCAGGGCGAATTGCCGATGTTTGAAAATGGCGAGCCGTCGGAAACGGTCAAGCTGGCGCTCGATTTCTGCATGGCGCTGCGCGAGCAGGGCACGGCCACCGACGCCTTCGTTCAGGCATTGCAGGCGCAGGAGTTGCTGCAGCCGGCCAATGTCGAAGTCATGGCGGGAGGCGGCGCCAAAGTGCATATGGACGGCTTTCTGACCATCGACCGCCAGCGTTTCATGGCGCTGCCCGCCGCCGTGATCGCCGACTGGCATAAGCGGCAGTGGCTCGACCTGGTCTATGCGCATTTCATATCGGGCTTGCGCTGGCAGACGCTGGCGGATATCGCGTCGGCATGATCATGCGGATAATATCGATCCTGCTGCTGATCCTTGGCGTCGCGATGGGGCAGGCGAAGGCCGCGGAATCCGCTGCCGCGGAGCCGGTTCCTCATTACGGCGTCGCCCTGCGCGGCGAGCCGAAATACGCCCCGGATTTCCAGCATCTCGATTACGTCGATCCGGACGCGCCGAAAGGCGGCGAACTGCGGCTCGGCGCGCAAGGCACTTTCGATACCGTCAATCCGTTCATCCTGAAAGGGGTGACGGCGGTGGGATCGGCGCTTCCTTTCGATTCTTTGATGGACGCCACCGCCGACGAGCCGTTCAGCCAATATGGGCTGGTCGCGAAAACCGTGACGATCGCGCCGGATCGCAGCTGGGTGAGCTATGAACTGCGCCCCGAAGCGCGGTTTCATGACGGCCACCCCATCACCGCCGACGACGTTATTTTCTCTTTCACGATGCTGAAGGAAATCGGCCACCCGCAATATCGCAGCTATTACAAGGATGTCGTGAGCGCCAAAAAGCTGGACGATCACAATGTAAAATTCACCTTCAAGGACGGAGGCAATACGGAACTGCCGCTGATCATGGGGCATTTGCCGGTCTTGCCGAAGCATTTCTGGGAAGGAAAAAATTTCGCCATGACGACCGTGCAGCCGATCCTCGGCAGCGGGCCTTACAAGATCGCCAGCATCGATCCCGGCCACCGCATCGTCTATGAGCGCGTCAAGGACTGGTGGGCGAAAGATTTGCCGATTAACCGCGGGCGCTATAACTTCGACCGCATCAGCTATGACTATTACCGCGATTCGACCGTGGAGCTCGAAGCCCTGTTCGCGGGCCGCTATGATCTGCGCACGGAGAACACCGCCAAATACTGGGCGACGGCCTATACCTCGCCCGCCGTGAAGTCCGGCGCCATCATCAAGCAGGAAATTCCGAACCAGCTGCCGTCGGGGATGCAGGGCTTCGTCCTCAATCTTCGCCGCGAGATTTTTCAGGACGTGCGGGTGCGCGAGGCGCTCGATCTCGCTTTCGATTTCGAATGGTCGAATAAAAACGTCGCCTACGGAGCCTATAAGCGCACGCAAAGCTATTTCGCCAATTCGGAACTGGCGTCCACGGGACTGCCGGGACGGGAAGAGCTGGATATTCTGACGCCTTATCGCGGAAAAATTCCCGATGATCTTTTCCTCAAGGAATATAAAGAGCCGGTCACCGACGGTAGCGGCGATAACCGCGACAATTTACGCCGCGCGACGGACTTGCTGCGGGAGGCAGGCTGGGTCACGGATACCGGCGGTTTTTTGACTGATAAACGAGGCACGACATTCCGTTTTACCCTCCTGGACAGCGACACGCGTTTCGAGCGCTGGATTCAGCCATGGCTGCGCAATCTCGAACGGCTCGGCATCAGGGTCGAGTATCGCGTCGTCGATCCGGCGCAGCTGCAAAATCGCAAGGATCATTTCGATTTCGACGTGATCATCGATGTGTTTCCGCAATCCCTGTCGCCCGGCAACGAGCAGCGGGATTACTGGACGTCCGCGAAAGCCGATGTGTTCGGCAGCAGAAATCTCGCCGGCATTCACAGCCCCGTGGTCGATGATCTGGTCGAGAAATTGATCCGCGCGCCAGACCGTGAATCGCTGATCAATCATTGCCGCGCGCTCGATCGTGTCCTGCTGTGGGGACATTACGTGATTCCGCACTGGAACACGGGGATTCACCGTCTCGCTTATTGGGATAAATTCGGCCAGCCTAAGGTTGCGCCGAAATACGGTCTCGGCTTCATGGATACCTGGTGGATCGATCCGGCCAAGGCGAAAGGGCAAGCCGCCGAACCCGCGAAAGCGCCCGCGCCATGATCGATGGCGGCGAAGACATGGGTAAGGAAGAACGGGCGCTACGCTACGCATGGCGTGCCTGGAAATCCGAAACCAATTTATATTGGAAAAGATTTTTCCATTTCTGGATCGTGACGGTGCTGGCTCTTGCCGGATACTGCGCCGTGATGATGACGCCTGCCGCCCAAGACGATGGCGTGCAGAAGAATCTGGGCTTCATCATAAGCTGCGTGGGACTGGTCTTTTCCTATTCGTGGTTCCTGACCAACCGCAACAGCCAGTATATGCAGGAGAACTGGCAGGCGCACATCGATCTGCTGGAGGATCACGTCACCGGCCCGCTCAGCAAGACCCGCTATGGCAAAGATGTGGAGTCCTGGGATTTTCTGGAGGGGTTCGCGCTGACCGCGCGCCCCGTTTCCACTTTCGCCGTCAATCAGGTCTTGGGCCTGTTCGGCCTGGCCGTGTGGCTGACCTGCATGCTGGTCGCGCTGGGCATCAAAACGCCGGAAGACATCTCCGAAAAATATCTGCCCTATGCGGGCCTGATTACCGCGCTGCTGATCGTTTATGCGATGTACACGGTATCGAAGAAGCTGGACCTCCATGCGCGCGAGGAAGGCCCGAACAGCGACTATGCAGTCGGCAAGACGGTGCGCAAGATATTCGTCGTTAAATCAGGAAAAGGGGAGTAATTCTCCCCGCATGTCTGAGAATAATCAGATATGCCGCTGCTTTCGCCCCCGCCCCATCACCGCCGACAGCGCGATGCCGACTCCGATTGCTACCGAAAGATCGATCAGTACCGTCAGCGCGAAGGTGACGGCCAGCACGATGCGATCCCGGTGCGAGGCATGGCGCAGATAGCCGGGCAGATGCCTGGCCTCGCTCATATTCCAGGCGACGATGAACAATACCGCCGCGAGGCTGGTCAGCGGCACGTATGAGGCCAGCGGTGCGGCCGCCAGCATGATCGCCAGCAGCCAGACGGCGTGCATGATGCCCGCGACCGGCGAGCGCGCGCCGGAGCGGATGTTGGCGGCGGTGCGGGCGATGGCTCCCGTGGCGGGCAGGCCGCCGAACAGCGCCGAAGCGGCGTTGGCGACGCCTTGCGCCACCAGTTCGCAATTGGAGCGGTGCTGACGGCCGATCATGCCGTCGGCGACGACGGCGGAAAGCAGGGATTCGATCCCCGCCAGCACGGCGATGGTGAGCGCGCTCGGAAACAGCAGCCGCATCTGTTCCCATGTCGCATGGGGCAGGGACGGCATGGGAAGTTCGTGAGGAATGCCGCCGAAGCGCGAACCTATCGTCGGAATTTGCAGATGCAGCGCGAGCGCGAACAGAGAGCTCATGCTGACGGCCAGAAGAAATCCCGGCCATTTAGGAAGATATTTCGCATAACCGACAATGACGCCGAAGGTCAGAACTCCTAGCGCGACGGCCATGGGCTGCATCGTCCCTATCGCGGCGAAATAGGCCTGCCATTTGCCGATGGGGTCTCCCGGCTCATGGGCGACGGTCAGCCCCATAAACGTGCCGACCTGGCTCGTGGCAATGATGATGGCGATGCCGGCGGTGAATCCCTTGATGACGGATTGAGGGATATATTTGACGTAAGTGCCAAGGCCAAGAAGCCCGGCGGCGACCAGCATGAATCCCGCCATCAGCGTCGCCACGATCATGCCGTTATAGCCGAACTGCTGGATGATGTTGAACACCACCACGACGAAGGCTCCCGTCGGGCCGCCGATTTGCACCCGGCTTCCGCCCAGGGCGGAGATAATCAGCCCGGCGACGATGGCGGTGATAAGCCCCTTGTCCGGCGTCGTGCCCGACGCGATTGCCAGTGCCATCGCCAGCGGCAGGGCGACGATGGCGACCGTCAGGCCGGCAAGGGCGTCGTGACGAAAATCGTCAAAATGATATCCCTGGCGCAAGATGGTGAATAGCTTGGGCACCAGAAGGTTCGGCGCATGGTGAGCGGTAGCGTGTGTCATGATAACACTATTGTGTTTACCACCCAATTGTAGCCAAAATATGTTTAAGTAAGGTTTACCAATCCTTTCCGCCCTTTCCGCGAGCCATGCTGCATTACATCATCCGCCGCTTGCTGTTCATCATCCCGACCTTGTTCGGGATCATGGTGCTGAATTTCCTGATCGTGCAGGCCGCGCCCGGCGGGCCGGTGGAGCAGGTGATCGCGCAGCTGCACGGCAACGCAGCCGACGCCACGGCGCGTTTCAGCGGCGGTGGCGGCGACGGCGCGCAGACGGGATCGCAGACGACGATGCAGGGTCAGGCCGATTACGCCAACAGCCGTTATTCCGGCGCGCGCGGCGTCGATCCGGAATTCATCAAGGAACTGGAAAAGCAATTCGGCTTCGACAAGCCGCTGCATGAGCGCTTCCTGCATATGATGGGCAATTATCTGCGCCTCGATTTTGGCGAGTCATATTTCCGCAACGAAAAGGTGGCCGATCTGGTCATCAGCAAAATGCCGGTATCGATTTCGCTCGGCCTGTGGACGACGCTGATCGTCTACCTCATCTCCATTCCGCTCGGCATCAGGAAGGCGGTCAAGGACGGCACCCCCTTCGACGCATGGACCAGCATGGCGATCATCATAGGCTACGCGATTCCGGAATTCCTGTTCGCCGTGCTGCTGATCGTGATATTCGCGGGCGGGCGGTATCTCGACTGGTTTCCGCTGCGCGGCCTGGTGTCGGAGAATTGGCACGATCTGTCATGGCCGCAGCGGATTCTGGACTATCTGTGGCATATTGCCTTGCCGGTCATATCGATGGTGATCGGCGGCTTCGCTTCGCTCACGATGCTGACCAAAAACTCGTTCCTCGACGAAATCGGCAAGCAATATGTCATCACCGCCCGCGCCAAGGGACTTGAGGAAAAGCGCGTGCTGTACGGTCATGTTTTCCGCAACGCCATGCTGATCGTGATCGCGGGCTTTCCCCAGGCTTTGATCGGCGTGCTGTTCACCGGCGCTCTGCTGATCGAGGTGATTTTCTCGCTCGATGGGCTGGGATTGCTCGGATTCGAGTCCGCCGTGAATCGCGACTATCCCGTGATGTTCGGCACGCTGTTCTTTTTCACGCTGTTCGGGCTGGTGCTGAATTTGATCGGCGACATTATGTATATGCTGGTCGATCCGCGCATCGATTTCGAGGAGCGGCAGTCATGATCGCGCTGTCTCCCGTCAATCGCGAACGCTGGAGGAAATTCTGCGCCCATCGGCGCGGATTCTGGTCGCTGTGGATTTTTCTGTTCCTGTTCACGGTGACGCTGTTCGCGGAATTCATCGCCAACGACCGGCCTTTGCTGGTCTATTACGGCGGCTCGCTGTATGTCCCGGTACTGGTGGACTATCCCGAAACCAAATTCGGCGGCGAATTCGGCACCAACGCCAATTACCGCGACGCCTATGTGGCGGATAAAATCAATAAGCAGGGATGGATGCTGTGGCCTCTGATTCGATACAGCTACGATACCATCAATTATAATCTCCAGGTTCCAGCGCCTTCGCCGCCGTCTGCCGAGAATTGGCTGGGCACGGACGACCAGGGGCGCGACGTGCTGGCGCGGGCGATCTACGGTTTTCGCATTTCCGTGCTGTTCGGGCTTACGCTGACCATTTTGTCCTCGATCATCGGCATCATGGCCGGCGCGGTGCAGGGCTATTTCGGCGGGCTGACCGACCTGCTGCTCCAGCGTTTCATCGAAATCTGGTCGGGCATGCCGGTGCTTTACCTGCTGATCATCATGGCGAGCATGGTGCAGCCGAATTTCTGGTGGCTGCTTCTGCTCATGCTGATTTTCTCCTGGATGCATCTGGTCGGCGTGGTGCGCGCCGAATTTCTCCGCACCAGGAATTTCGATTATGTCCGCGCCGCCAAGGCGATGGGAGCGGGCGATATCGCCGTGATGACGCGGCATATTCTGCCCAATGCCATGACGGCGGCACTGACCTATATGCCCTTCGTGCTGAACGGCGCCATCACGACGCTGACGGCGCTGGATTTCATCGGCTTCGGCCTGCCGCCCGGATCGCCTTCCCTTGGAGAACTGCTCAATCAGGGCAAGAATAACCTGCAGGCGCCGTGGCTCGGCTTGACCTCATTCTGCGTGATCGCCCTTCTGCTCAGCCTGCTGGTTTTCGTCAGCGAAGCGGTGCGCAACGCCTTTGATCCGCGCAGGAAAGCATGAGCCTGCTCGAAGTCGACAACCTCGCGGTGAATTTCACCGGCGGCAACAAAATCGTCGCCGCCGTGCGTGGGGTTTCGTTTGCGCTCGATCGCGGCGAGACGCTGGGGATCGTCGGCGAATCCGGTTCCGGGAAATCGGTCACTGCCTTGTCGATCATGCAATTGCTGCCCTATCCCAGCGCCGAACATCCGAGCGGCAGCATAAAATTCCAGGGCCAGGAATTATGCGGCGCTCCCAGAAAAATGCTGGAAAAAATTCGCGGCAACAGAATCGCGATGGTGTTCCAGGAGCCGATGACGTCGCTCAACCCGCTGCACACGGTCGAGCGGCAGGTCGCCGAAGTCCTGTTCCTGCATAAAAAAATGTCGCGGATCGCGGCGCGGGCGCGGGTGATCGAGCTTCTCAGCCTCGTCGGCATTCCGCAGCCGGTGACGCGGCTCGCATCCTATCCCCATGAGCTTTCCGGCGGGCAGAGGCAGCGGGTGATGATCGCGATGGCCTTGGCGAACGAGCCGGATATCCTGATCGCCGACGAGCCGACCACGGCGCTCGACGTGACGATCCAGGCGCAGATTTTGCGCTTGTTAAAAGACCTTCAGCAAAAGCTTGGCCTCGCCTTGCTGCTCATTACTCACGACCTCAACATCGTGCGTAAAATGGCGAAGCGCGTCTGCGTCATGCGGCATGGTGAGATTGTCGAGCAGGGCGATATCGAGCAGGTGTTCACCGCGCCGCGGCACCCCTATACCAGACAGCTTCTCGCCGCCGAGCCTAAGGGAGAAGCGGTGACGGTCGCCCCGGATGCGCCGGAGATCCTCGCCGCCGATCATGTCAAAGTCTATTTCCCGATTAAGCGCGGCGTGCTTCGCCGCACGGTCGATTACATCCGCGCCGTCGATGATGTTTCGCTGCGCCTTCGCGCGGGCGAGACGCTGGGGGTCGTCGGCGAGTCCGGTTCCGGCAAGACCACGCTAGGGCTGGCGCTGCTGCGCTTGCTGCCGCTCCAGGGGAAGGTGGTTTTCCTCGGGCGCGAGATGACGGCGCTGCCGCGTCACGAGCTTCGCAGATTGCGCCGCGACATGCAGGTGGTGTTCCAGGACCCGTACGGCAGCCTCAGCCCGCGCCTGACCATTGGTGAAAGCGTGGCGGAGGGGCTGAAGATTCACACTATCGGCACGCCCGCCGAGCGCGCCGCGCGGGTGGATGATATTCTGCGCGAGGTCGGCCTGTCGCCTGAAATGAGTGGGCGTTATCCGCACGAATTTTCCGGCGGCCAGCGGCAGCGCATCGCCATCGCCCGCGCCATGATCCTGCATCCGAAATTCATCGTGCTGGATGAGCCGACTTCGGCGCTGGATATGTCGGTGCAGGCGCAGATCGTGGATTTGCTGCGCGATCTGCAGCGCAAGCACGGCCTCGGCTATTTGTTCATCAGCCACGATCTTCGCGTCGTCAAGGCGCTCGCGCATCAGGTGATCGTGCTGAAGGACGGCAAGGTGATCGAAAGCGGCAGCAGCGAGAAAATCTTCGCCGCGCCGGAGCAGAATTACACCAAGGCGCTCATGTCGGCGGCGTTTAATTTGGAATGATCGAGGGGAAGAGATGAGAGACTGGTATCCCGAGCGCAAGCCCTATGCGACGCATCGGCTGAAAGTATCGTCCCTGCATGAGCTTCATATCGAGGAATGCGGCAATCCGAAAGGCGAGGCGGTCATATGGCTGCATGGCGGACCGGGAAGCGGTCTTTATAGAAATCACGGGCGGCAATTCGATCCGGAATTTTACCGTATCATTCTCTTTGATCAGCGCGGCTCGGGGCAAAGCACGCCCTATGCGGACGTCAGGGAGAACACGACGCGGGATTTGATCGCCGATATCGAGAAAATCCGCGAATATTTTGGAATTTCCCGCTGGCTGGTCGCCGGGCGGTCATGGGGCGCCACGCTTGCGCTGCTCTATGCTCAGGCGCATCCGGAGCGCGTCACGGCGCTTTTCCTCGCGGCCATATTTCTGTGCGACACCCAATCCATTCGCTGGCTGTTTCAGGATGGCGCGAGCCGCATTTATTCCCAGGCGTGGGAGGAATATGTCGCTCTTGTGCCGCCGGAGAAGCGCGGCGACATCATGAAAGCCTATGGTGACATGCTGCTCGGCGAGAATCAGGAAATAGCGCTTAAGGCCGCTCGCGCCTGGAGCATATGGGAAGGCCATACCTGCAGCGTCTTGCCTGACCCCGGTTTCGTGGCCGATTTCGCAGCCGACAATGCGGTGCTTTCCCTGGCCAGGCTTGAGCATCATTATTTGAGTCGAGGGGGCTTTGTCGAAGAAGGCCATATTCTAAAGAATGCGCATAAAATCGCCCACATCCCCGTGAAGATCGTTCATGGCCGTTACGACATGAACTGCACCTATGACAATGCATGGAAGCTGCATCAGGCGCTGCCAAAATCGGAATTGATCACCATTCCTCTCGGCGGGCATGCGACCAACGATCCGGCGACGGTCGATGCGCAAATCCGCGCGGCGGATGCATTGAAGGCGATGGCGGGGTGAGCCGCTATCTATGATCCCCAATCTCCGCGAATTATACGGGCTGCTGGAAAAAGTTCCGCAGCTCGTTAGCACTGATCCGCGCATGGGATGCATCGCGCGGGCGCAGATCGTCGGATCGCTGCTGCATCAGCGCGGCTTGCGCGTCGGGCGGGCATGGATTTTGCCGATGTTCGAGCGCGTGAATTTTTACGCGCCGCTTTACGACATGAAGGGAAAGCCGCTGAAGGATGCCGCGCATAAAAGCCGCGCGGCCCGATGGCGTTATCACTGCTCGGCGTGCCTGCTGGATTTTCCCGGCGATTGGGTCGTGGATTTTCCGTTGTTCGCCGCACCCATCCGCGCCTCGGCGTGGCATGAGGCTTTTATCGAAACGCAAAGCCGGTATGCAAGAGGGCAGGGGATCGAACTGCGCCTTGCCGTTCTGCCGTTCCATGAGCTGCCGCCGCGCCAGGTGCTGCGCGATAATCCCAAGGCGCAAAAGCAGAACAGATTCCTGACGGTGGAACGGCTGGCGAAGCTCGTGAGTTTTTCGCCGATAAAAATCCCGCCGGAGCCGGTGCTGTTCAAGCCGAATCCGGTATCTCCGCGCCGTTAACCAAGAAATGAAAGTATTACGGCGATTGCCTTCCGGCAATTCGGCTGGGTATAGTCGCGCCTATTATGCAATGGCGAATTTACGGGGCAGAAAAATGAGCGGACAAAATCTTGCGATAATTCTCGATTTCGCGCGCGGCGAGGGTGTCGATCGCAGCCTTCCGGCGCCCTTTTTCAGGGATTTGCATGGAGCGGTTCTTCGCACCGACATAGGGGTCCTGCAGGCCGGCGCGCTGGCCGCCAGGCTTTTCAGCCACGCCGAAGCCGCCGCGCCGGAATCGGAATTGCGGTCGCACGCTTGCGGCATTATTCGCACGCTTGTCGCGAAATACCCCATTATCGCCACCGACGACAAGCTGAAGAGCCGGGGGGTGGAAATGTACAGCAATAGCGCGCCGCCCAAGGCCGACGAGGCCAAAGCGATGGCAAGGGGCGTGGTTTACGATCTGGTGCTGGCGTTCCAATGCGCGCGGGAAGCGATGCGGGGGCAAAGGATGCCCCGGCAGCCAAATCGCAGCGGCCCGAGCGAGGGCAATTCCGGGCCAACGCCGGTATAATTC
This sequence comes from Alphaproteobacteria bacterium, assembly GCA_037200005.1. Taxonomy (NCBI): domain Bacteria; kingdom Pseudomonadati; phylum Pseudomonadota; class Alphaproteobacteria; species Alphaproteobacteria bacterium. The sequence continues at coordinate 343,238 of JBBCGY010000002.1, forward strand.
ACGCTCGCTTCTTTGCCTTGTTTTGCGCGACCAAATACCGCGCCAGATACTGGCCGGTATAGCTGCGCTTTTCCCTCGCGACGGTTTCCGGCGTTCCCGCCGCGACGATTTCGCCGCCGCCGTCGCCGCCTTCCGGGCCGAGATCGATGATCCAGTCCGCCGTCTTGATGACTTCGAGGTTATGCTCGATGACGACGATGCTGTTGCCCTGATCCACCAGCGCCTGCAGCACCTCAAGCAGCCGCCGCACATCCTCGAAATGCAGTCCCGTGGTCGGCTCGTCGAGAATATAGAGCGTCTTGCCCGTGGCGCGGCGCGATAGCTCCTTCGACAGCTTGATGCGCTGCGCCTCGCCGCCGGACAGGGTGGTGGCCGATTGCCCGATCTTGATATAGTCGAGGCCGACCCTGGCGAGAGTCTGCAGCTTGTCGCGGACGGACGGCACGCTCGCGAAAAATTCCGCGCCTTCTTCCACCGTCATGTCGAGGATGTCGGCGATGGATTTATCGCGCCAGAGTATTTGCAGCGTTTCGCGGTTATAGCGCTTGCCGTCGCAGGTGTCGCAGGTGACATAGACATCCGGCAGGAAATGCATCTCGATCTTGATGACCCCGTCGCCTTCGCAAGCCTCGCAGCGCCCGCCCTTGACGTTGAAGGAAAACCGCCCCGGCCCATAGCCGCGCGTCTTGGCCTCCGGCAGCCCGGCATACCAGTCGCGGATGGGGGTGAAGGCTCCGGTATAGGTGGCAGGGTTGGAGCGCGGCGTCCTCCCGATGGGCGACTGGTCGATATCGACGATCTTGTCGATAAGCTCCATTCCCTTGATTTGCCGATAGGCGCCGGGAATTTCCCGCGCATTGTGCAGATGCCGCGCCAGCGCCTTGTATAAAGTTTCGATCACCAGCGTCGATTTGCCGCCTCCGGAAACGCCGGTGACGCAGGTCAGCATGCCGAGCGGGAATTTCGCCGTGACGTCTTTGAGGTTGTTGGCGCTCGCGCCGATGATGTCCAGCCATTGCTTGTTGCCGGGCCGCCGCGTTTCCGGCACCGCAATCGATCGCGCGCCGGACAGATATTGCCCGGTCAGGCTTTTTTTGTCGCGCTCGATATCGTCCGGCGTTCCCGCCGCGATCACCTCGCCGCCATGGATGCCCGCGCCCGGCCCCATATCGATGACGTAATCCGCCGCGCGAATGGCATCTTCGTCATGCTCGACGACGACCACGGTATTGCCGAGATCGCGCAGCCTGCGCAGCGTGTCGAGCAGGCGGTCGTTGTCGCGCTGATGCAGGCCGATGGACGGCTCGTCGAGCACATACAGAACGCCGGTCAGGCCGGAGCCGATTTGCGAAGCAAGGCGAATCCGCTGGCTCTCGCCGCCGGACAGCGTGCCGGAATTGCGCGCCAGCGCCAGATATTCAAGGCCGACATCGTTGAGGAATCTCAGTCTTTCATTGATTTCCTTCAAAATCCGCGCGGCGATTTCCTGCTGTTTCGGCTTCAATGTTTTGTTCAGGCCGGTGAACCATCCGGCGGCGGCTTTAATCGAAAGCGCCGTCACTTCGCTGATATTTTTTCCGGCGATCTTGACCGCGAGGGCTTCCGGCTTCAGCCGCGCGCCATGGCAGGACTCGCAGGGATGCGAAGACTGAAAGCGGCTCAAATCCTCGCGCCTGAAATTGCTCTCGGTTTCCTTCCAGCGCCGTTCGAGATTGGGAATGACGCCCTCGAAAGGCTTGGTGTTGCGATAACTGCGTTTGCCGTCGGCGTAATTGAAGGTAATTTCCGTGTCGCCGCTGCCGTGCAGGACCGCGTCGCGGAAAGCCGGAGACAGCCCGCGCCACGGCACGTCCATCCTGGCCTTATAAGCGCGGCACAGGGCTTCGAGGGTTTGCGTATAAAAAGCGGATGTCACGGCCTTCCACGGCGCGATCGCGCCGTCTTTCAAGGACAGGTTTTCGTCCGGCACCACCAGCGCCTGATCGAAAACCAGCATTTCGCCCAGCCCGTCGCAGACGGGGCATGCGCCGTGCGGATTGTTGAAAGAGAACAGGCGCGGCTCGATCTCGTTGATCGTAAAGCCGCTGACCGGGCAGGCGAATTTGGCCGAGAAGGTCGTGATCGCGCCGTTCGCGGTGTCTTCGGCGAAGAGCAGCCCGTCCGAAAGCTTGAGCGCGGTCTCGACCGAATCCGCCAGCCGGTTGCCGAGGTCGGGACGTACGACGATGCGATCCACCACCACGTCGATATCATGTTTCAGTTTTTTGTTGAGCGCGGGCGCGTCGGCGATTTCCGTCATCTTACCGTCGATCTTGACGCGCTGGAATCCTTTTTGCCGCAGCTCCTGCAATTCCTTTCGGTATTCGCCCTTGCGGCCGCGTACGATAGGCGCGAGCAGCAGAAGCTTCGTTCCCTCCGGCAGCGCCATGATGCGATCCACCATCTGGCTCACGGTCTGGCTTTCGATGGGAAGTCCCGTCGCGGGCGAATAGGGCACGCCGACGCGGGCATAGAGCAAGCGCATATAGTCATAGATTTCCGTCACCGTGCCGACGGTGGAGCGCGGATTGCGCGAGGTGGTCTTCTGCTCGATGGAAATGGCGGGCGACAGGCCGTCGATGCTGTCCACGTCGGGCTTCTGCTGCAGTTCCAGGAACTGCCGCGCATAGGCGGACAGGCTTTCGACATAGCGCCGCTGCCCCTCGGCATAGATCGTGTCGAAGGCGAGCGAGGATTTGCCCGAGCCGCTGAGGCCGGTCATGACGATCAGCGCGTCGCGCGGCAAATCGACATCGATATTTTTAAGATTATGCTCGCGGGCGCCGCGTATTTGGATGGATTTTTGCATGACTTTGTTTACCATAATTCATTCTTGTGATGCTATATCTTGTGACGATGTCTGAACCCGAAGAAAAACCATTGACCGCTTATGCCTTGAAACGCCTGCGCCAATTGGCGAAGGGCAACGGCATCGAGCCGTCCGAAATCACGATAGGCCGGGCCGATGAAAAAGACCTCGGCATTAACGGCCTCATGCGGCTGACCCCTACCGTGGAAGTGCACCAGCACCGCCAGTCCTTCAGGCAGTTCACGATTTCCAAGGACGCCAAGGAATTCGCCACCATGGCGGAGCTTATAGCCTATGTATCGCATGAGCAGGAAAAATACAGCAAAAGCCGGGAATGGTTCAGCGATATTAAAACCGACATCGATGCCAAGCCCGGCAAGGGGTGGGGATTGGATCAGACCCACATCAGCCACGGCAAAATGGGGGACATGGTCGCTTATGTCGTTGAGCGCTGTCCCCAATGCCATGGCCAAACCGCCGTGCTATGCGATTACTGCGTCGGGCATGGCGTCGTCCCATGCCAGATTTGTGGCCAGCGGGGGCATGAGGTCTGCTACACCTGTTTCGGCCAGGGGCGGAACCCCAGCGATCAGGAACAGGTTTGCTATACCTGCAACGGCACCGGCTATGCCGTCTGCCGCACCTGCCAGGGCCGGGGCACCACCGGCTGCGCCAATTGCCGGGGCAGCGGCAGCGTGCCTTGTCCGCCATGCGAGGCCACGGGAAAAATGGTCGAATCCGCCGGCATGAAGTTCGGCGCGGATTTGGCCTTCTCCGTCGCCGGGAATGCGGATTTGCCCGCCGCCTTGCGGCGCGCGCTGGACAAATACGGCATCAAATTCATCATTAACGGCCATGCCGACATCGATTACGGCAGGCCGGAAGACGGGCATACTCTCGGCATGGTGATGCTACATTACATCGCGACGATGGCTTGCTCCGATATGGTGGTGAATTTCGGAAAAGAAAAAAAGCAGATTGTGATTTTCGGCAAGAAGCGCGCGATGCTGGAAGTGCCGCCGTTCCTGGATAAATCGCTGGCGGAAGGCATCAAGCTTCTCAAGGATGCCGCCAAAGGGCAGGCCGATCTCGATCAGGCCCTCAAGTTCCGCGCTTTGAACGATGCCTGCCGTCTGGTTCTTTCGGGACAGGGCAGCGGAAAGAATCTGCGCCGCCAATATCCCTACGGGTTGAGCAAGAATGCCGCGGATACGATCATCCGGAAGATACGGCTGGCGCTGCGCCGGGCGACGATGCTGGCGCGTTATGCCGCCGCGGGCAGCGCGGTGGCAATTGCGGCGGGGCTTGGGGCGGCGCTTTATCTCACCCCGGTTCACGGCAGTTTGTCTCCATCGTCCCTGGCATTGACGGCGGAACTGGCGCTGCCGCTGATAGGCGCGGCGCTGGCGTATATCGCCACGGAAAAAGCCGCCATGATCATCCTGCGCCGGAAATTCCCGGATATCGTTCCTAATGCGCATCATGGCGGTCATATGGCGATCATTGCCGCATTGGCGGCCTTCCTGGCCCCGTTCGGCATTTCCCTGCTTCGTCCCGAAACCGCCCTTTGGCTGCGGCAGGTCTATGCTTTATTGGGGAGCTAGCGCCAGATGAAAATAATAACTTGCCAAAAACGGGTTGACAGGAGCGGCGGGATTTTTATATCCTGATTGCTCATCCGGTACTCTTTGCCGGACGCGGGATTTGAGGGGCAGCTTGCACCGCGTTACCAAAGCTAAAGCGCCACAGCCAAGGGGCGGCCTGATTTCATTCGTCAGACCGTCACAGACAACCCTGGCGCTGTGGGCCCAATTCGACGGTTCGCAGCGCGTGGGGTGACCTTAAATCTCCCTCCGTCATTTAACCGTCACCTGTAAGCCGAATGTTCGGCTTATGGCGCAGCGTTTCCGCATTTGCGGTATGGGGTTTGACGGTGAACAGGGTAGAAGAATCAACAGATATCGATTTACATGATGCCGGATTTATTCTGCTTCCTAATCGTGTGGGGCGCATTTCTATAGCGGCGGCCAAGAAGCAAGATATCAGCGTGCCGCGCCTTGTCGGTGATATCCCTAATCTGCAGGCTTTTTCCATCGGTTCCGACATAACGGATGGCGGCTTCCTTCTGAAATCACCTGGACAGGATCGCTGTCTGCTTCCGCAGGGCCGCCATGGGGAATATACCCCCTTATTGCCCACTATTCAGCGCATGATCGATCATGCTTATTCTTGGCCGGATGCAAAGAATAGGTCTTTTATACTGCGCGCATCCCGCCATACCGCCAAAAAGGGCGAACCGCATCAAAAACATATCCCCGGCTGGCATGATCATATCGCTCAAGGCTCATGCCGCATCCTGGCGGCGTCTGATATTGCCAGCACGCAGTTCAAGATTGCCGGGAAAGAAGTTTCCTTGCCGGACGGTAAAATCGCCGAATTCGACGAAACCACCACGCACCGCACGCCCGTAATGAACGAGCAGGCATGCCGCACATTCCTGGTTCTTTTGTCCTACGAAAAAGAACGCAAGGTTGGCAGAGTCGATTTGACCAATCCATTGGAACGACTCATTGCGGTTCGTCCTTACGCTGTCAACGAAGACAAACTCTATCGTTCATGGCGTGCGGCTGCCGTGGATGCGCTGGCGCAGCGCAATCGCGTGTCCCTGCCTGTAGCCCGCCGAATGCCCAGCAATAAATTCACCGCTTTGAACGCAGCTTAGCTTAACCGACATTCAAGATTGAGAGGATTATCATGACGCAGGAACTTTACGGAAAGCCCTATCCGGGCCTCGGCATCACCCAAATTACCGATACGACGGACTCCCGCGCGAAGGGCAAGGTGCGGCATGCCTATGTCAATCATGCCGCCCGTCTCGGCCTTCACGGCGATATCGAAGTCAGGGGGGCGAAGAATGACGTGAAAATCGGCACCGCGGCCGCCGAATTGCTGACTAACAGGGAGAGGCCAGAATATTTGTTCGTCGCCGTCAATTACGCGCCGCCGGACAATCCCAACGGCACGAAAGACAATGCCCGCAATGATTTCTATTTCGCCGATCTTGGCAATAAGGCTTTCATCGGCGGAACGAATAACGGTTATGAACTGTCTTACGTCAAGCCGAAAATCCAATCCCTTTTCCGGCTCACGACGACCAATAAGAAGAAATCGCAATTCCGCTCTCTGGAAATCCTGCCGCAATATCTTCTTGCTTTTCCCAACGAAAAATTGCGCGAAGATCTTCTCAAGAGCGGAGAACTGGTCGAAGTCAAGGATATCGACAAAGCCGTTCCCTCTGTTCCCGACGTCACGCATGTTTACGAGGTCGACAATTTCCGCAATGTGAAGCTTTATGTGTCGGATTCAGACCGCAGACTCATCCAGAAGCTTGCCGGTCAGGTGAATGGATCGCGGCTCGGCGGCGGCCTGACGGTTCAATTCAGCGACGCCAAGCTGGAAGTTACGCAAAATAGCGGAAATACATGCGACATCGGCAGCGAATTCAAGGCTTCTGCCACGGAAACACTATTCGCCGCTCCCTTGGGAACCGATCTGGTCGCCTTGCGTTCGAGTTCCACGCTGCCGAGCGGAGGCGATGTTCCCATCATCGCGACGATGCGTTTGGCGCCCGCTGAGACCAGGCCGAATTATCGGGTGCCGAGGGTGGGAAACCTGGTGCGCCTGACTGGAGCGCAGCAGCAATATGCCGTTGCCTAAACGCAAAGACTGAGGAAAGCGCCATGACCGAACATAATATTCTTGTCGTTCTTAATAAATCCGCCGGACCTGTTTTGAGGGGCCTTATGGGGGTGAGGGAATATAAGCCCGATGCGACCGTTGAAGGAATTCAAGCGCTTTTCCGCGATACGTCCGTGGGGATCATGTCGGTGACGCTTCCCCAAGAGGGGGATATTCCTCAAATTGTCGAATCAAGACTGAATGTTTTGCAAGTCACGGCTGAAAATGTTCCGCGTGCGATGCGCTCTTTGAAGATGGTGCCTGGGGTTTGCTATTCCTGGCCGCAGACCTGCGTCTAACGGCTGCCCTCGATCAGCGGCATCAGCGTCGGCGCGAGCATCTTGAGCATTTGCGCGGGCAGGGCGCTGGTGAATTTGTAGTTGGCGGCTTCTTCGCCCGCGACATAGGCGGTGATCGAGCCGAAATGCCGGTCGCCGATGAAGAACACGAATGTCGCGGTGCGATTCACGACGCGCGATGAAATAAGTTTTCCGCTCGCGCCGAATTCATCGAAACGCTGGTCGCCGGTTCCGGTCTTGCCGCCTATCGCTATTTTTTCGCCCTTGGCATTCGCGAACGCGCCACTCACCCGCCTTGCGGTGCCGTTCTCCACCACGTCGAGAAGCGCCTTGCGGACTTCGCGCGCGATTTCCGGCACCAGCACCCGCTGGCCGGGCGTGTCCTGCCGCTTCATCATGGTCTGGAACGGCGTGTTCAACGCGAAATTGACGTAGTTGGCGCGGACCATCGGCATGCGTATCCCGTCATTCAGGATGATGCCGATAAGCTCGGCCAGCGCGCCGGGCCGGTCGGCGGAACTCCCGATGGCGGTCGCCAGACTCGGCACCAGATGATCGAACGGATAGCCGAATTTCGCCCAATCCTGCTGGATGGTCACGAAGGCGTCCTGCTCCAGCATGATGCGGATGCGCGTGTCTTGCGCCGGGGTCGAGGTTTTGAACAGCCAGTTATAGGTGGCTTGCCGTTCCGCCTGGCTGGCGATCAGCGCATCCTTGCGCGCCGCGCCCGGATATTGCGCCAGATACGAGGCGAGCCACAATTCGAGCGGATGGGTTCCCGCGATATAAGCCCGGTCGGCCAGATTGTAGCGTTCTTTGGGATAGCTCGCGAAAATCTTCTGCAATTGCTGGTCGGTCGACGGATAATCGGCGCGCAGTTTGCGCACGAAAGCAACGAAATCTCCGGCATTGGCGGCGGGCCGCACCGAACGGAAAATAACTGCCATCGGCGCCGGGCGTCTTTGGCCGTTTTTCGTCAGCTTCGCCAGCGCCTCGTCCGGCGATAAATCCTTATAGGCCGTATAGAAACGGTTCAGGTAGACGGCGCCTTCATTGTCGGCAAAGCGTTCGAGGAAGGCGCGGCGGGCGGGATGATCGGGATCGCCCAGGATATCCTGTTTCGGATTCGGCCCCTGGGTCATGATGTAATTCGCGACATCCCTCATCAGGCGGATGAAGGGCAGGTTGATGGATTTGCGCACGGCCTCGGCGACGGTGACGGTGCGCCCGTTATCCTTCGGCTCGAAATTATGGAAGTAATGCAGCCCGCCGCCGGTGAAGAAACCCTCATCCGCGTTCGCCGAATACTGGCGCTGCATGGCATCGGCAAGAATGGCGGGCAGGTTGCGATCCTCATGCGCCGCGAGCCATGTCGTGACCCAGCGGGTCAGGTTGTCCGGCGCGTCTTCCGCCATGGCTTTCAGTTCGTCGGAATCGAGAGCGCTGTATCGCGCGCGAAGATCGGCGATGATTTCAAGGTAGGTGACCAGCGTGCGGAATTTCGCGGTCGAGCCGAGATCGAGCTTGGCGCCGTCATTGAGGTCGAGCGGCTTGTCGAGATTGTCCGCCTGTATCCGCAGCATGTTGCCCGCCGCGGTGCGCTCGAACATCAGGATGCTCCAGTTGATCTTGGTCGGGTCGCCCTCTTCGTCGAGCAGGCGGAAGCCCGTCAGGCCGATCGATTCGACGAAGGCGGGATCATGCAGTTTTTGCAGGAATTCGGTGACTTTCTCCTGAACCGGCATGTCGAGCGTGCTGCCTACGGAGAGGTCGAATCTATCCAACTCATATAGATTGGCCATGCCGAAGCTGTTCAGCAGATAGCGCCTGATGGCGTTCGACGCTTTCTGGGCGATGAATGAATTCTGCTCCTGCGCCGGGGGGACGGTCAGGAAATGCAGCGGAGTCTTGCGCGCGGCGTCGCGCAAGCTTTTCGAAATCACGCCATGGTCCAGCAGCCGGTCGAGCGTCACCGACGTCAATTGCTCGAGCGCGGCATGATTGCCGAGCAGGTAATAGGAAGGCCGCCGTTCGGCCAGAATCAGCGCCAGGCAATGTTTGAATATCTCGGCCTTGCGCGGCAAGTAGGCGTCGCTATCGTCGTTCTGCAGCGCCCGCGCCGCGATGTTGATGTCGATGCCGAACCACGCCCACAGCCCGTCGCCCACGCCATTGATTTCTCCCCATCCCGGACGCGCCGCGAGCGGCGTGGCGTTGAGATAATCGAGCACGATCCTGCGGCTGGTTTTTCGCGTGTCCGGGCCGTCGAGATAGGCGCGTACGCTGGCCGAGATCATTTGCCGCAGCTTATCCATGATGCCCGTCGTTTGCCCGTTGGGCGAATGGCGGAATTTTTCGATCTGCGTCGCCAGCGTGCTGCCGCCGCCGAGATTGAGATCGCCCACGAACATCGCGGCCACCTGGCCGAACGCGGCCGCGGCGAACCGTCCCCAGGCCACGGCGGGATTATGCGTCGCGTAGGGCGAGGACAGCAACTCGCGATTTTCGATGAACAGCAGCGCGTTCGTCAGCACGGGGGGAATATCGTCGAACGAGGCGAAAGTTCGCGCCGGAAAAGTCGCGCGATGCATGACTTGGCCCTGGCGGTCGAAGATCGTCAGCCCGGCGCTGGTCTTGGAACGATAGATCGGAAAGCCGCCATGCTTGACGAAATCGTTGAAATTCTTCGACGGACGCATCTGCCATTCGACGTCGAAACCGTCGCTTTTCAGCGATTTGATGAAGAAAGGCAGGTGGGTATAGCCCAACCTTTGATTGTAAGGGCCGGTTTCCGGGTAGGCGAGATCGGTATTTTCGCCCGGCTCAAGGGCGTAATTCATCGTCGCCGCGTAGCGCGACAGAAACCGCGCTTGCAGCACGGAAGTCTTGTTTTCGGCATAAAGCAATACCCCGATCAGGGCCGCGAGGACGAAGCCAAGCAGCCAAAGCCAGAGCCAGAACGGGTGGGGAATGCGCATGAAGGGAATTGCTACCGTAACGCAGAATGGTGAGGTACAAGCCTGTTTTTATTGGAAAAGATAAGCAGTTCGTAAACTGCCTCGGCCAGTATAGGTCTTTACGGCGGCAGATTCCAGCAATAGGGCGAGATTCGTCTAAAATCACGCCCATCTTCACTTTTTTTTAAAGCTGCCGGGCGGAGAATCCAGGAATGGCGGCCATGGCGGTTGCCAGCATCCGGAGTCGGCATGGATACGGGCAAAACCGAACTCGTCAAGCTTATTACCGATAAAATGAGCTGGCTCTCCGAACGGCAGCGCGTGCTGGCGCAGAATGTCGCCAATGTCGATACGCCGCGCTACAAGCCAAAAGACCTTGCGCCGTTCGATTTTAAGTCGACCCTGCAGCAGACCATGGTCACGCCGACGATCACGCAAGCCAATCATATCGCGACGGCGCACAAGATGAAGCCGGGCATCAACGTCGTCACCGCCAAAAGTTTCGAGACCCTTCCTTCGGGCAATGCGGTCAATATCGAAGAAGAAATGATGAAAGTGTCGTCGACGGGAGCGGATTTTCAGGAAATGATCAACGTCCTGAAACGGTGGCAGACCATGATGCGAACCGCCGTAGGCAGGCAGTAAGTAAAGAGAGAAGAGGCGTAAGTGGCTAACGAATTTAACACGGTGATGGATATCTCGGCGTCCGGCCTCACGGCGCAGACCGCGCGGATGCGCGTGATCGCCCAGAATTTGGCCAATGCGAATACGACGCCTTCGTCGCCGACCGAGAAGCCTTATCAGCGGCAGATCGTGACTTTCCGTAATGTGTTCGACAGGGTGGAAGGCGCCCACAAGGTCGCCGTTGCCGGCGTGACGAAGGACAAGAGTCCGTTCGGCAAGCGTTACGAGCCGACCAATCCGGCGGCGGACAAGTCCGGTTACGTGCAGACGCCGAATGTGGCGGTACTGGTCGAAACCATGGACATGCGGGCGGCGCAGCGCAATTACGAAGCCAATCTGACCGTCATCGAGGCGTCGCGCACCATGATGGCGCGGACGCTTGATCTGCTTAAATAGAGTTGGGAGGCTCGGCTTGAATGGTTGCGAATATCATCGATGCGGTTTCGGCCTATCGCAAGGCCACCGAGATACCCAAGGAAGTGGCCTCCATCGGAGCCGTCGGGGCTAAAAGCGGCAACAGTTTCGGCGACATGCTGCAGCAGGTGATCGGCGATTCGGTCGAGCAGTTGAAATCCGCCGAGCAGGTCAGCAGACTCGGCGCGCTAGGCAAGGCCAATCCCGTCGAAATCGCCACGGCGATTTCCGGCGCGGAAACGACGGTGCAGATGATGGTCACGCTGCGCGACCGCATGATCAGCGCCTATCAGGAAATCACGCGAATGAATGTGTAGGCGGATGGGGCTGGGCGAAGGCTGCCTATGCTCCCGCCGCATGCCTGGGTACGCGCGTGGCGATGCCGGTATAGACGTCATAGGGATTGGTGTTCCACCGGCGCGCGACATCTTCGACTGAAATTTGCCGATCGCCCTGCCGCCCAATGAGGATGGCTTCGGCGCCGGTTATATCGCCGAGACCGCTTAGATCGATCATGCATTGATCCATGCAGACGCGGCCGAGAACTTTTCTTTCCTGTCCTTCGATCAGAACTGTGTTGATGTTTTTCGGAACGCGGCGGAATCCGTCGGCATAACCGACCGGCAGAACGCCGATGCGGCTCGATGACGGCATTGTGTATTCGCTGCCGTAGCCGACGCCGTGATCCGCCGGAAGAATTTTTGTCGACGTAATTCGCGCGCGCCAGGTCAGGGCCGTCTTGACGCCGTCGGGGATCGCCAGGCCTTCGTCGGGAGGAACGCCGTAGGCGACGACGCCCAGCCTGACCATGTCGTAACGCGCCTGGGGAAAATAAAGCGATCCGGGCGAGTTCGCGGCATGGATGATTTCAGGCCGGATGCCCACTGCCGCCAATGCCGCAATCGCCTGATTGAACCGGTCGATCTGGCGCGGCGTATCGTCGATATCGAGAATATCGGCGGAAGCGAAATGCGTACATAAGCCCGCCAGCTCGATGCCCTCGATCTGTCGCAACTCCTGTGCGATTTGAACCGCTTCTTCCGGCCAGCAGCCGCCGCGCCCCATGCCGGTATCGATTTCGAGATGCACTCGTATCGGTTTCCGGCCTTTCGGCATTTCGCGCAAGGCCGTGACATGATCGCTGCGCCAAACAAAAAATTCCAAACCGGCTTGCGCGGCCGTCGCCATTTCCGCGGGCAGCATGCCGCAAATAATCAGGACAGGGGCGGTGATTCCCATTTGCCGGAGAAGCATTCCCTCCGAAAGGCTGGCAACGCCAAGATAGCTCGCGCCTCCCACCAGGAAGGCGCGGGCGGCATTTTGATATCCATGGCCATATCCGTTCGCTTTGATGACGGCCAAGGCCGGGCATCCCGCATGAGCCTGCAGGATTCGGATATTATCGGCTAATTGCGAAGCGTCGATATCGACCCAGCAATCGCGCGGAAGCGTGTCGAAGATGTTGAATGGAATCTGCATGGCCGTCTTATAGACCGGCATTCGGTCTGAAGCTATAGCCGGGCGGCTTTTGTTGTAGACGCCGCCCCTGCCGCTTTATCTATTGGCGACCATGACGACGGGAGCGTCTTGTTCATCTTCGTCCGATGATTCCGGCGTGAAGAATGGGTTGACGGTCTGCGTCTGCGCGGGAGTCGGCTGGGCGTTGCCCGGGCTTACAAAAGGCGTGTTGCCGTGGAATTCCACTTGACCTTCGCCTGTTGCAGGAGCGGGACCGGCGCCCGACGGCGGATGGAAATTGCGCGTGTCAGGCTGCTGGCTATAGCCCCGCACCTGTTGCTCGGCGGCGGTGGCTTCGTTGATGGCTTCGATGATTCGATAATAATGTTCCGCATGCTGAAGGTAATTCTCGGCGGCGACCCGGTCGCCCGACGACGACGCATCGCGCGCCAGCGACTGGTATTTCTCATGCACTTGCCAGGCATTGCCGCGTACGCGGACTTCCGGGCCATTGCTGTCGAAGTTCTGATTGCGGAGCGATGCCGCCGAACGGCGCGCGGGAGGACCGCCGTTGCCATGTCCATTGCTGTTGCCGCTACCATTGCCGTTATTGCCGCTGCTCCCGCTGCCACCGGGATGAGGACGACCGCGGCCGCGACGGCCATTCGGACCCTGTCTCATATCTTACCCATATCTCTAATGTTGTTAATCAAAAAGCCAGCATGTGGGAGACGCCCTTATCTTGTCAATTCCCGGCGTATTATTAAATCTTTCCCAAAGCCAGAGGCGTTACATTTGTGCCACCTCTGCTCATTCCGACTGTGGTGGCTAGTATTAGGCGGAAGCAGGCAAAATGCCAACATATTTTTTGCACATCTTTTTATGGCGTCTTAACCAATGTTTCGCGGACAAACACCTGGATATGTTTTATGGATGATCCGCGAAATTTTTAGCGGGGCTATGTGAGCGAATTCTGGTCAGTTCTTGCGGGCGGGATATTGGGGCTTGTGGCTGCGGGCGCGGCGACCCATTTGGGTTTGCGCCTTGCCGACCGCATGCCGGGCGAGAAGTTCTGGCCCGAATGCCTCTATTGCCAGCGTCCGGCCCGGAGTCATGAAATACTGCCGGTTTTCGGCTGGCTGCTGCGCCCGGATGCTTTTCGCCTGCCTTGCCCTTGCGGACAGCAGCAAAAGCAATGGGCCGTTCCGGCGGCGGAGATTCTGGGCGCTGTCGCCGCGGTGACGGCGGCTTGGATAGGGGGAATGCATGGGAGCACCCTATGGATGTGCCTTGCATGCGGCCTCTTGCCTGCCATTGCCGTTGTCGATCTTCTGTTCGGCATCATCCCGGATGTTTTCAATGCGCTGCTCGCGGTGCTGGGATTGGGCTGGCTGCTTTCCGGCGGCGGCGAGCTGACGGTCGGGCTGATGCTCAGCGGCATGATGCTGTTGTTCGGCCTGTTCCTGGCCTATGGGTACAGCGCGCTGCGGCGCAAGGAGATGCTCGGCCTCGGCGACGTCAAATTTTTCGCGGCGGCGGGATTATGGCTGCAGCCGGCCGTCATGCCGTGGTTCATGGTCGCGGCGGGCCTGATGGGGGCGGTAAGCGGCCTGTTCTGGAAACGCATGATCGGCGGCGAGCAATCCCCTTTTGCTCCCGCTTTATGTCTTAGCCTGTTAGGCTGCCTGCTTTATCAGGCGAGGTGAATATGTCTTTCGCGCGCGCCCTGTTCGCCGTTAGCGGCCTTACGATCGTCAGCCGTCTCGCCGGTTTCGCGCGCGACACGATCATGGCGTTCGTCGTCGGCGCGGGGCCGGTCGCCGACGCGTTCTTCGTCGCGCAGCGTTTTCCCAACCTGTTTCGCAGCCTGTTCGCCGAGGGCGCGTTCAATTCTTCCTTCGTGCCGCTTTACAGCGACGAGAGGCATCGCCATGGCGATAAAGACGCGCAGGAATTCGCGGGCGAGGCGCTTGCGGTCATGATCGCCATTCTCGTTCCGTTCAGCGCGCTCGTCATTCTCGCCATGCCCTGGCTCATGCACGCCTTGGCGCCAGGTTTCTCCGACGAGCCGGAGAAATATCATCTTGCGGTCGGCTTCAGCCAGATCGCTTTTCCCTATCTGCTGCTGATATCGATTGCCGCTTTGCAGGGCAGCATATTGAACGCGAGGCATAAATTCGTGCCCGCCGCCGCCGCGCCGATCCTGTATAACTGCGTGATGGTCGTCATGCTGCTGGCGGCCTATTGGGGCGGATTCGATATCGGCTACACGCTGGCCTGGGCGGTGACGCTGGCGGGCGTCGTCCAATGCGGCTGGCTGGTCTTAAGCTGCCGCAAGCATGGCGTGCCGATTCCGCTGCGGCGGCCGAGAATGACTCCGCGCGTGAAGCATCTGTTCAAGCAGATCGGCCCGGGCGCCATAGGCGCGGGCGCGGCGCAGATCAATCTTTTGATGTCGACCATTCTTGCCTCCACATTGCCGACCGGCGCGGTGTCTTATCTGTTTTACGCGGATCGCCTGTATCAGCTGCCGCTCGGCGTCATCGGCATCGCGATTTCGACCACGCTGCTGCCGATTATGTCCCGGCTGGTGCAGACCGGCGACGAAGACAAAATCCGCCATTATTTCAGCCGCGCGGTCGAGGTCGTGCTGGCTATCGGACTGCCCGCCACGGCAGGGCTGATCATGGCGGCATCGCCCATCATCAAAACCTTGTTCGAGCATGGCCAGTTCGGCCCCAGTGAGACTGAGGGCACGGCGGCGGCGCTTGCCGCCTATGCGGTGGGCGTTCCCGCCTTTCTTCTGGTCAAAGTGTTCGCCGCCGGTTTCTTCGCCCGCTACGACACGCGCACGCCGGTCAAGGTCGCTCTTGTCGCGCTGGCGGCCAATATGGCCGGATCACTGCTGATGATCGGGCCGCTCCAGCATGTCGGCATCGCGCTGGCGAGCGGCGTGGCGACATGGATCAATGCCATCCTCCTGCTCTGGTTCCTTCGGCGGCAGGGCAGGGTGCTGTTCGACGATACGGCGCGGCGGCGGATTCCGCGTTTGCTCTTGTGCAGCGCGCTTATGGCTGGTTTAATCGGTTTGCTCAACAAAGAGCTTGCGGGATTTTTCGTCACCGGCAGCATGCTGATGGAGTTAACGGGCCTGAGCATATTGTTGGCCGTGGCGCTTCTCGTTTATGCCGCGTTGGTACAGGTCACGGGAGCCTGGCGCTGGCAGGAACTGCCCGGAATGCTCAAACGCTCGCCGGAGACGGATCCGGCCGCGGCGGAAATCTCTCCCGAGGAATAGGCAGCAGGATCATCACATGAAGCGCATTCTTTCGGGCATGCAGCCCACCGGCAATCTTCATCTCGGCAATTATCTCGGGGCGCTGCGCAATTGGGTGAAGATGCAGGACGGAGCCGAATGCTTCTATTGCGTCGTCGATCTGCACGCGATCACGCTGCCGCAGGAGCCTGCCGCCTTGCGCGCCGCGATTCGCGATACGGCGGCGGCTTACATCGCTGCGGGAGTCGATCCGGACAAGAGCGTCCTGTTCGCGCAGAGCGCCGTGCCCGCCCATGCCGAACTGAACTGGATTTTCGCGACGCTGACGCCGCTCGGCTGGCTCAATCGCATGACGCAGTTCAAGGATAAATCGGCGAAAAGCCGCGATCTCGAATTGCTCGGTCTCTATGCCTATCCCGTGCTGATGGCCGCCGATATTCTGATCTATAAGGCGACGCATGTGCCGGTCGGCGAGGATCAAAAGCAGCATCTGGAACTTGCGCGCGATGTCGCGGGAGCGTTCAACCGCCAGTTCAACACGGATTATTTCCCGCTGCCGGAACCGCAGATTCTGGGCGAGGCCACGCGGGTCATGTCGCTGCGCGACGGCACCAAGAAAATGAGCAAATCGGACGAATCCGATTATTCGCGCATCAATCTCACCGACGACGCGGATATGATCGCGCTGAAAATCAGGAAAGCGAAAACCGATACCGAGCCGCTGCCGGACAATCTCGCCGCGCTCGAAAAACGCCCGGAAGCGGATAATCTCATCACGATCTACGCCGCGCTGGCGGACAAGAAACGGACGGATATCCTGGCTGAATTCTCCGGCAAGCAGTTTTCGGAATTCAAGAAGCCTCTCACCGATCTCGCGGTGGCCAAGCTATCCCCGATCACGGCGCGGATGCGCGAACTACAGGCCGATCACGCCGCCATCGATAAAATTCTGCGGCGCGGCGCGGAACGCGCCAATGAACTGGCCGACAAGCATATGCGCGACGTCAAGGAGATCGTGGGGCTGTGGTCTTAAGCAATCCCCGGTTTGCGCATTCCCGCAGGAACCAGCGCACGTAATCCATGATCTTGGGATGGGCGAGCGCGCCCTCGATGCGGTCGTAATATACGGCCTCGCATTCATAGCAGCCGGTGATCGTGCCGCGCTTGTCATGCCAGAAATAGCCGTAAACCAGTTCGGTATGATCGGTGAAGTCTTCGGTGACCGCGCCGAGGCTGACGACGTCGGACGGCAGCACGTCCGCGCCAAGCTCTTCCTTCGTTTCGCGCACTATGGCCTGCATCGGGCTTTCGCCAGGTTCTATATGCCCGCCGAACATGGTCAGACAGCCCGCGCTTCTGCCCCAATCAGGCGGGCGCTGCTGCAACAGAATTTTTCCATCCTTGGTCAGCACGACGCAATCGGCGAAACAGCGGACAAAGGCCGTTTGATCGATGCTCGTTAAATCGACCGGGCGAATGGATTCTATATCTGTTTGCGCGGGCGTCATGTCAGCATGATCGCCGCGATCAGGCTGCCGTTCTTGGCCTTATTCTGCAACGTGTTGCGCCGGTAACTGAAATAAAGATCGGGACTGGACAGCGTATCGGCGGGCGACGGCGTTATCTGCCGGATGCCGAGCAGGCGCAGCTTCTCTTCCGTCAGGCCGGGCAGGTCGAACATATAATGGCCTGCACGCGTGGACGGCCTGAAATAGCGCGCATAGTCGGAGTGCTGAACCAAGAAAGGCGCGGGAAATTCCGGCCCGACTTCATAGGAATTCTGCCAGATGCAGGGGCCGATGGCGGCGACGATATTCTCCGGCTTCGCGCCCAGGGCGCTCATCGCCGCAATCGTGTTTTCGATCACGCCGGAGAGCGCGCCGCGCCAGCCTGCGTGAGCCGCGCCGATGATTCCGGCGGCGGGATCCGCAAGCAGCAGCGGAACGCAGTCGGCGGACAGAACTCCCAGCGCGATGCCGGGACGGTTCGTCACCATCGCGTCGGCTTTAGGGTTCTCGGCCGGATTCCAGATTTCCGTCACCGTGACCGCATCGGGCGAATGGATTTGATGGCAGGTCAGCAGACTTTCGGCTTCGGCGCCGATGGCGGAAGCAACCCTGCGCCGATTTTCCACGATATTCTCGCGGCTATCGCCATTGCTCCATGCGGTGTTGAGCGAGCCATATTCGCCTTCGCTCACGCCGCCGTGGCGGGTGAAGAATCCGTGGCGAACATGTTCCAAAGCGGCAAGTTCCCGTGATGTCGTGAACATCATTCCCATCCCGCCGGCGTTATCTTTGCGTCCGAAACCGCGCAAAATACTTTAAAGAGGGTGCCCATTGCCTCGGGGGCCGTCAAGCGATGATAAGCGGCGGCGATATCCTGCTTTTGTTCCGGCGTCGCCTGCTCCCCCAATTGTTCGCGGCGCTGCGCGAGGCCCAGGCGGCGCAGAAATTCCCCTTGTTCCAGCAGCGGCCATGGGCGCAATCCCGCTTGCGCCGCGATAGCGGCCAGCGCGCTGAAATCGACATGGGCGGTCAGGTCTGCATGGCCCGGATCGCCCAGAGGATCGGCAGCGCGGTGTTTTTCCAGTGCCTGGAATGTTGGATTTCCGCCCGGCGTTTCATAGCCGTAATCGATCGCCAAAACGGCGCCGCTATGTTCGGCAATATGCGCGGCGGCTTGGCGCATGACATCCTGCGCCTGAGGCGAGATTTCGGCGATGGCTCCCACTGGCAGCTTTCGCTGTGTCTCGCTCAATAGCATCGCCGCGCTGGGGGCGGGCCTGCCCATGACCCAAGCCAGCGCGCCGTCCTGAACGCCGACGCGGATTTCGCTCCAGCCCGTCTCATGATGGATGAACTGCCGCACCGGCAGCGCGTCGAAAAATTCATTGGCGAGAATAATGGCCGGAAGTTCCGGCAAAGCGCTTAAATGATCGACCCATCGCGGATGATGCTCCACGAGCGCCTTATCCTGCCGTTCCCGCAAGCTTGCGTTGCTCTCAACGAGGATAACGCGGCATGCTTTCCGGAATCCTTCGGCTTGGACGCTCAGGCGCATGATATCCGCCATCATCGTGCCGCGTCCCGGCCCTAATTCGCACAAAATAAATTCCGGCGGCTCGCCCATTTGCCGCCAGGTCTTCAGGCACCACAGGGCTATCGTCTCGCCGAACATCTGGCTGATTTCCGGCGCGGTGACAAAATCGCCGTCCGCACCCAGCGGATCGCTGTGGCGGTAATAGCCGTATTCCGGATGCTGCAGCGCCAGTTCCATATATTGCGCGATCGTCAGCGGATTCTTCTCCGCCACGCGCAAAATGATATCGCGCAGCGCAGCGCTTTCCATGCTCTTCATTGCGCCGTGGGGCGCATCGCGCGCCGGATTAGCCACAGGCCGAACGCGACCATGGGCAGCGATAGCAACTGCCCCATGGTGATTCCGCCCCACAGGAAGCCGATTTGAGCGTCGGGCTGGCGGAAAAACTCGCCGACGATTCTCGCGATGCCGTAGCCGATTAGAAAGACGCCGCTCAAAAGGCCGGGATGCTCCTGCCATCTGGTTTTCTTGGTGATGATGAAAAGCACCAGGAATAGCAGCAGTCCTTCCATGCCGGCCTGATAAAGCTGGCTGGGATGGCGTGGCTGATCGCCGCCATGCGGAAAGACCATGCCCCAGGGAATGTCGGTCGCGCGTCCGAACAGTTCGCCATTGACGAAATTGGCGAGGCGTCCGAGGAACAATCCGATCGGCGTCGCGGCGGCCAGCGGGTCCATGAAACGCCAGAATCCGATCTTGTGCTTGCGCGCATAGAGCCACGCCGATAGCAAGACGCCCGCCAGGCCGCCATGAAACGACATGCCGCCATGCCAGGTGGCGAGGATATCCATCGGGTCTTTGATATAATGATCGAGGTTATAGACCAGCACATAACCGAGCCGTCCGCCCAGCACGACGCCAGCCACCGACCAGGTGACGTAATCGTCGTAGTTTTTCGGCAAAGGCACCGTCAGCCGGTTGCGCACCAGACTCATGCAATAGCGCCATCCGAACAGGAAAGCGCCGAGATAGGCCAGCGCGTACCAGCGGACGGCCACGGGGCCGATATGAAATGCTACCGGGTCGATGGAAGGAAAGGGAAGGGCCATCTCAAAAACACCATGTATATTTATCCGTGAATGTTATAGAACCTTCCGACAATTATGCCACATGAAGAATGAGAGGACCCTATGCCCAAGGCTTCGACGCAATTTCTGGAGGATATGGGGCATGTGCTGGCTGCCTTGCTCGGTACGGCGGTTTCGGCGCGCGGCCAGGCGAGAGGGAAGGCCAAACAAAAGCTGGGGCTGCTTTTGCAGCGGCTGCAGCTCGCCGGACGCGAGGATTTCGACGCGCTGCACGACATGCTGAAAGCCGCGCGGTCGGAGCAAGAATCATTGAAGGCGAGAGTCGCGGCGTTGGAAGGCAAAAGCGAGAACAAGGGCGGCCCGGCAACAGTCAAGGCTCCGATTAACAGAAAATTAAAAACCGGAAAAAATTCTCCCGGCAAGTCGTCGCGCAAGCGGAATAAAGCCCGGCGGTAGCGCCCTAGGATTCTGAAAAGACTCAAAGTTTGAATCACTTGAATCGTTTGGCGGGCATATTCCGCGCCGCTGCTACTGTGACTCAAAGAGCACGCAGGGGATTCCGCGTGAATCCAATGATTCACAAGGGCTTGCCGCCGGATTCATCCGTTGATAAGTGATTGTCATCGCGCTCTCGTCGGGGGAATCATGTCATATAATGTTTCGGTGGCTCATAGCGGTGTCGCGCACAATCCGCTCGACATCATCGAAGAGATCGTCGTCGCCAATGAATGGCTGTTCGAGCGCAACGCCAATGATGAATTGATCGTCGAGCTTTCGGGCCGCTGGTGCCATTACCGGCTGTTTTTCGTGTGGCAGCGGCAAATCTCCGCGCTGCAGTTCTCGTGCCAGTTCGATCTGAAGGTTCCCGCCGCGCGCAAGAGCAGCGTGCATGATTTGCTCGCCGCCATGAACGGCAAGATGTGGCTCGGCCATTTCGAGATTTGCCCCGACGACGCCACGCCGATGTTCCGCCATACTTTGCTGATGCGCGGCGCGCGCGGCGATACGGTGGAGACGCTGGAAGACCTCGTCGAGATCGCGCTGACCGAAAGCGAACGCTTCTACCCCGCGTTCCAGTTCGTGATCTGGGGAGGCAAGCAGCCCGCCGAAGCCATTGCCTCGGCGATGATCGACACCGTCGGGCAGGCTTGAAGCCGATCATCCTCGTCGGATGCGGCCATCTCGGCCAGGCGATGCTGCGCCGATGGCTCGATCATAACGAAGATTATCATTTCACCGTCGTCAAGCCTTCTCCCTTGCCGGATGATTTGGCAAGTCATGCTCGCGTGACGTGGGTGGCGGAACCGCCTAATGCCGCCGAAGCAGCCGCCATCATCTATGCCGTAAGACCGCAGCAGCTTGCCGCGATCCTGCCCGCTTATCGTGATCTGGCGCGAACCTGCCCTAATATTTCCGTTGCGGCGGGCTGGACGCTTAAAAAGCTGGCTCAGTATCTTGGCGACGCGGCGATCATCCGCACCATGCCGAATCTGCCTGCGCAAATCGGGCTTGGCGTGACGGCGGCGGTCGCGAATGATCGGTGCGATCAAGCCACGAAGGATTTGGCCGAGAATTTACTTCATGCGACGGGAGAGGTCGCATGGCTCGACGACGAGAGACAGATGGATGCCGTGACGGCTCTTTCCGGCAGCGGCCCGGCCTATGCCTTTCTGCTCGCGGCGGCGATGGAGGAGGCCGGGATCAAGCTTGGGCTGCCGCAGCCGGTCGCGGGGCGGCTGGCGCGGCAGACGGTTTATGGAGCAGCCGCTTATATGGTACAAGGCGACCAGGCGGCGGATGAGCTTTGGCGCGCCATGCAGCTGCCCGGCGGTACGACCGAAGCGGCGTTCACGCGCCTGCTTGCCGCGGACGGCATGACACCGATGATTCTCGAAGCCATGCAGCGCGCCGCCGCCTGCGCCGCGGAGATCGGTCAATCATCATGAAAAGAAAACCCAATCCCGTCCACTTTCTTGCCGCCGCCGCGCTGACGCTGGCGGGCAAAGGCGGCTGGGATTCCGTAACCCCGGAGAAATTGGCGAAGGCGGCCAAAGCGCCGGTAAAAGCCGCCGCCGAATTCCTGGCCGAACCTGCAAAGACCATGGCGGGTATCGCGGATTTCATCACAGATGAAACTCTCAAAGACTACAGGCACGATAACGGCAATGCGCCGCGCGAAGCCTTGTTCGATGTGACCATGCTGCGCTTCGATATGCTGCAGCGCTATCGCGCCGGGATTTCGGCGTTGTTCTCGGCGGCGATGCGGCAGCCCCGGCTGTCCTGCGCCATCCTGCGCGCGTTGCGTCCCGCCCTCAAAAATATGATGCATGCCGCCAGGATCGATGTCTCATCGGCTGCCGGAGAATTCAAACTCGCGGGCATGGGAATCGTCTATCTCGCCGCCTTCATGGCATGGCGTCGCGACGATACGCCGGACCTCGCCCGCACGATGGGATCTCTCGACCGCCGTTTAAGGCAGGCGGAAAACATCATGCAGAATATGAAGCACACATAGCAAAGTTATTGTTTTTGCTGGATTTGTTGCGCTATTCTCATCCGTTCTCGCCGCTAAAAAAGAACGTGACAATTACGCTCGAAAAGAGCATATAGGATCAACCTATTCCCCTGATCAGCGAGGACGACCATGCCTCCCAAAACCGCAGCGAACCCGTTTCCTTCGAACCCGTTTCTTCAAAACGACTTCTCGAAATATATGGATATGTCCAAGTTCGCGGATATGCCGAAGCTGTTTCAGGATATGAAAATCCCCGGCTTCGATATGGAGGCTATGCTCAGCGCCCAGCGCAAGAATTTCCAGGCTATCGCTTCCGCCAATCAGGCGGCGGTCGAAGGCATACAGACCGTCGTGCGCCGGCAGAATGAAATCCTGCGCCAGACCATGCAGGAAAGCAGCGAGCTGCTGAATCAGGTCATGGCTTCATCGTCGCCGGAAGAAAAAGTCACCAAGCATGCAGAGCTGACCAAGTCGGTTTTTGACCGGGCGATCGGCAATGCCAAGGAAATCACCGAATTGATGACCAAGGTCAATTACGAAGCCCTTGAGGTCATCAGCAATCGCGTCGGTGAAGGCCTGGAAGAGCTGCGCGGCATCATGAAGAGCGGCAGCACCGCCGTTGCCAAGTCGGCACGCGCCAAAGGCGAATAACGGCTTTATCCTTCTAGACCGGCAACCATAAATTCGCCCTGAGTCCGCCCAGCGGGCTTTTCGACAACATGACGTCGCCGCCATGCAGGCGGGCGATATCGCGGGCGATGGTCAGACCAAGGCCGACGCTTCCTGATGTCGTGTCGCGGGCTTCGTCGAGCCGGACGAAGGGGCGGAATACGTCTTCCCGCTGCTCGGTCGGAATGCCGGGGCCGTCGTCATCCACATAGACATTCACGATCCTGTCCGACTGCGTCGCCGTCACCACGGCCTGCGTGCCATAGCGCGCGGCGTTGTTGACCAGATTGGCGAGGCAGCGCTTCATCGCCTGCCGCCGCATGGGGAGCAGGATGGGCCGGTCGGCCTGCAGCGTCACCGTGGGGTTGAGCCTGCGCGCTCCCGCCACGACTTCCTGCAGCAGCGGGATAAGCTCCACATGCTCCACCGCTTCGCCTTCCTCGCCGCGCGCGAAAGCGAGATAGGCTTCGACCATCGACTCCATCTCGGCGATGTCCATTTTCAGCTCGATGCTGGCCGCGTTTTCCGGCATCAGCGCCAATTGCAGTTTCATGCGGGTGAGGGGGGTGCGTAGATCATGCGATACCCCCGCCAGCATCGTCGTGCGTTGGGTGATCTGGCGGCGCAGCCGGTCGCGCATGACCAGCAGCGCTGTGGCAGCCTGGCGCACCTCGATTGCGCCCTCGGGCTTGAATCCCGATACGTCGCGGCCCTTGCCGAATTCTCCGGCAGCCGAAGCCAGCCGCCGGATCGGGCGTATCTGGTTGCGCATGAATACGAGCGCGATGACCGACAGCAGGATGGACGAGCCGATCATCCAGCCGATGAAGATTTCCGTGGTCGGCGTATAGATGCGGCTCTCGGGCGACCGGATCGCCAGCACGCCGTCCGGTAGCGCGACATCGATGCCGATTTGCTCCGGCCCCGCCTTCATTTTTACCCGGTAGGGATATTGCAGGCGGTCGTCGAGGGCGCGCTCCAGATAAACCCGCACCGGCCCCGACCATTCCGGGCCTTTCTCCGGCAGTTTTTTGCCCGGCAGAAACTCGATGGATAAATCCATGTGCCGCTGAACGCGTTCGGCGAGCTTTTTCACGCGGGCCGGGCTGTGATCGGCTTGCACGATTTCCGTCACTATGCCGACATCGCCCGCGAGGGCATAGCTGAGTCGGTGGGTCATCGTCGACCAGTGCCGGTCGAAGAAAACGAATAATGCCAAGGATTGCGCCAGGATGACCGGCGTCACGATAATGACGAGCGTGCGCGCGAACAGCGTGCGCGGCATCATCCGTTTCAGCAGCTTCGCCCCGATCATGCGCCACCGTCCGGAATCAACATATAGCCCTCGCCGCGCACGGTGACGATATACCGGGGCGCCTTGGCGTCGCCTTCGATCTTGCGGCGCAGGCGGGTGATCTGCACGTCGATGGTGCGGTCGTTCACGGTGGTCTTGCTGCGTTCCGCCAGCTGTTCGCGGCTGATCGCGATGCCCGGCTCCGCCGCCATGATGCGCAGCAGGCTGGCTTCCATTTCGGTGAGGCGCACGAATTCATTGTCGGTGCGAAGCTCGTCCCGCGAACTGTCGAATCGCCATTTGCCCAGGCGGATTTCCGGAGCATTTTCGCGTGCCGCGGGCTTCGGCACCCGCCGCAGGATCGCATGGATGCGCAGCAGCAGTTCGCGGGGCTCGAAGGGCTTGCCGAGATAATCGTCGGCGCCGACCTCGAAGCCGGTGATCCGGTCGCTCGGCTCGCCGCGCGCCGTCAGCAGCAGGATCGGTAGGGCGCGGGCCGGGTCTTCCCGGCCGCGCAGATGCTTCGCCAGATCGAGGCCGCTTTCGCCCGGCATCATGACGTCGAGGATCATCAGGTCGAAAGCCAGCAGTTCCAGCATCGACCGCGCTTCGGCGGCATGGGCGGCGGTCGTCACGACGAATTCATGGTCGGCCAGATAGCGGCGCAGCAATTCGCGCAGGCGGATATCGTCATCCACCACCAGGATATGCGGCATTTGCCCAAGCGGCTGTTTGGCGGCGAGAGAGGGTTCCATGGCTTATTCTTAACAAGATCGTCGCCGGGACGCAAAAAACCTTGAGCCTTGCCCCTGTAATCGGGTAAAAGAGCCATTCGGTAGCGGGTGCGTAGCTCAGCGGGAGAGCATTACCTTCACACGGTAGGGGTCACAGGTTCAATCCCTGTCGCACCCACCACCGGTTTTTCTTAGCGAGCGCAGCGAGCTTAGAAAAACCGAGTGTCCGCCATAGCTCCGCGTAGCAGAGCGACGGCGGACTGGCTGCCTGAATGCACCCTTTCGCCGTCCCGATCTTTTCTAGTAGTCACCCCACCTGATTTCCGGCAAGGTCATCCCATGAAACATCTGTCATTGGCGTTTTTCGCTGTCGCGCTTGCCGTCTTAGGCTTCTCTAGCCCGGTTGTTGCGGCTAATCCCGCAAGCCGTTTCGTCGAAGTCAACGGCGTCCGGTTGCATTACCTGATCGAAGGCAAGGGCGACCCGGTCGTGCTTTTGCATGGCTATGCGGAAACGAGCCATATGTGGCTGCCGCTTATGGCGGAACTTGCCAAGACCCATACGGTCATTGCCCCGGATTTGCGCGGCGCGGGCCAGTCTTCCGCCCCGCCCGACGGATATACGAAAGCCGCGATGGCGCAGGATATTCACGCCCTCGTCCAGAAGCTGGGCTACGACCATATCGGCATTGTCGGACATGATATCGGGTTGATGGTTGCCTATGCTTACGCCGCGCAATATCGCACCGAAGTCGATCGCATTGCGCTCATGGATGCATTCCTGCCGGGCATAGGCGACTGGAAGAATGTATGGCTGATGCGCGATCTTTGGCATTTCCATTTTTACGGCAAGACGCCGCTGGCGCTCGTGAAGGGCCGCGAACGCATTTATTTCGAGCATTTCTGGAACGATTTCGCCGCCGATCCGGCTCATTCGGTGCCCGAAGCCGACCGCGTATTTTACGCCAAAGCTTATGCGCAGCCCAATCACATGCGCGCGGGATTCGAATATTTCCGCGCTTTCCAGCAGGATGCCGACGACTTTGCCCGTTTTGCCGAAACCCCTTTGTCGGCGCCGATGCTTGTGCTGACCGGAGAAAAGGCTTCGGGAACGTTCCTGATCGAACAGGCGAAGCTTGTCGACACGAATGTCGATGGCGTGGTCATTCCCAATTCCGGCCATTGGCTGATGGAAGAAGTGCCGGGCCAGGTCATTCCCCGGCTCGTGGCATTCTTTAGCCGATCCAAAGGCTAGGGCCGGCTAGCCGCGCGCCTCTTCTAGAACGCGGAAACGATCCTACCGACCCGCCGCCGCGAACTGACGTCCGCCGCTGCCTTCCGGCCTGCCGCCCCGGCTTTTGCCGCCGAAGGAGCGTCCGCGCTTATGCCGGTTCTGTCCGCCATTAGGCTTGCTGCCTGGTTTGCGCGGAACCGGGATCGTCTTGTGGGGATTCATCAGGTTATGAATCGCCGCCCATTTCGCTTGATCGTCCGGCGTCACGAGATTGATCGCGGAACCTTCGGCTCCGGCGCGTCCCGTCCGCCCGATGCGGTGAATGTAATCTTCCGGGCATTGGGGAAGATCGTAATTGATGACATGCTCGATATGCGGAATGTCGAGTCCGCGCGCCGCCACGTCGGTAGCCACGAGAATGCGGTATTTCTTGTCGCGGAAATTCTGGATTACCTTGTCGCGCTTGTTCTGCTGCAGATTGCCGTGAATCGCGTCGGCCTTGTAATCGGCGCTGTTCAGCTTTTCGGCGAGGCGCTTGCTGCCATGCTTGGTCTTGACGAAAACGATGATCGAGCCGGAACGCTGGTCGAGTTCCTGCAACAGCCGCTGGTGCTTTTCGATGACGGTGGTCTGGATCATCTCCTGCTTGATGCGGGCCGTGGGCTTGATCGTCGAGCCGATGGCGATGCGTTCCGGATCGCGCAGATATTTGGCGGAAAGCCGCACGATATCCGCGGGCATGGTCGCCGAGAACATGAGCGTCTGCCGATCCTTGGGCAGGTTCTGCACGATCCTGTCGATCTGCACGCCGAAGCCCATGTCGAGCATGCGGTCGGTTTCGTCCAGGATGAGGAATTTCGTATTGTTGAGCTTGAGCGTGCCGCGCTGCAAATGGTCGTTGACCCGTCCCGGCGTACCGACGACGATTTGCGGCCGCTGCGTCAATTGCTGGAATTGCTTGGGCAGGGATTCGCCGCCGATCAGCAGCGCGGTCTTGATCTCCTGAATCGGGATCAATTGCTGCAAGGTAGCGCGGACTTGCGTCGCCAGTTCGCGCGTCGGGGTCAGAACCAGCACGAAAGCTTGCGGGTTTTCCATGAGTTTGGCCATCACGGGAATGCCGAACGCGCCGGTCTTGCCGGTGCCGGTTTCCGCCGAACCGAGAATGTCGCGCCCCGCAAGCACGAGCGGGATCGCCTGCGCCTGAATCGGGGTCGGAGTCGTGAACTGCATGCGGGCGAGGGCCTGCAGCAATTTAGCCGGAAGGCCAAAAGTCGTAAAATCTGTCATGTCATGTCTCCGCTCTAGCGGGTGCATATGACCGGCCAGATACAAAAAGGTTAAGTTGTGCTATCGCCGTTCAAGATCGGCAGGCCACGCCCGGCAACTTCAGCCCGTAAGGGCCGCGAGTCGCCAAGCGGCCTGCCTACTTGTCCGCGATAGTTATAGTTATATGTATGTCTTAAGCGGCTTTTAGGCAGCGTCGACGAGCTTCAAGTCGCCCGCTGATGTCTTGCCCTTGCTGCTGGTCAGCTCGTAGCTGACTGCCTGGCCTTCTTTAAGGTCGCGCAGTCCCGCGGCTTCAACGGCGCTGATATGAACGAATACGTCCGAACCGCCCGCGTCGGGTTGAATGAAGCCGAAACCCTTGGTGGCGTTGAACCACTTTACTTTACCGGTAGCCATGTTTTTAGTCCTTGTGTTTGTCGTTGATTTCCCTGCCACCTGGCAGGGCTATGAGCATAGCGATGGGGCTGGGCCTTTCGGACCAGTCCCAATTAAACTCTTTGACAAACGCAGGGAAAAACGGCTGGAAGCCACTTTATACGGTATCAAGGCAGTGACGCCTGGATACGAATGCTGGTTAACAGCACAAAGCAGAAGCGCAGAGTTACATCTAGACTTGACGGGAATGTATAATGATTATCTCGGATAATGCAACTTAATAATGATGTTCTTTTGATTTCTCAATTGGATATACGTCAACTCGACAAGTCCGTTGACCTTATATTGTTCCGCTGCCAGACTTCGATCGTGATATTTCCATTAATTAAAGCGTTAGATATATGGCTGGACGATCGTTTTACAGTCCCCGACGTTTTTCCGCCCGCATAGCGCCGGACGTCGAAATTCTGTCCCGCGCGGAAGAGTTCAGGCTGGGCGAGCGCATGGAGAATGGGCGCAAGAAAATCGTCGTCGCGCTGCTGGAAATTCCTTCCCCTTTTGAAACGATCCGGGCGGCCTATGATGCCGCCGCGGGCCAATCCCCCTCCGCGGTTTTTGTGCAAGACGGCATGGATGAGAAAAGCGCCGATCCCGCCAATGAAGGCGAGGCGGATGCCGAAAGGCCCATGCAAAATAATGGGCAGCCGGAGAATATCGATATTGGCGTATTCCGCCGCATTGCCGAATTGATGGGCCATCATGCCCGGGATTTGAATCGGCGTCTCGAAGCCGGAGCCGGCGGAAAATTTCCGGATGAAACGGAAGAAAAAAAATTCCAGGAAAGAAAATCCGAAATCGTCGATTTGGTGAATGACGCAAGGCCGCCGGATTTATGGCTCGGGAACCTCGTCATGCGGCTTGCCGAGACGAAAGCCGGAGAGCCGCTTCATGTGCAGCATGCCATCGGCGAGGCGCAGGAGGGAGCGCGCGATCTGCGCAAGGCGCAAGAAGAACTGGTCGAGGCCAATATGCGCCTGGTTGTTTCATGGGCTCTCAAGCGCGTCGGAAGGAGCCGCCTGGAGCTGGAGGATCTGGTTCAAGAAGGTAATATGGGCTTGATGAAGGCCGCCGGGAAGTTCGATCACCGGCTCGGCACTAAATTCAGCACCTATGCCACATGGTGGCTGCGCCAAAATATGGGTCGTGC
This sequence comes from Alphaproteobacteria bacterium, assembly GCA_037200005.1. Lineage (NCBI taxonomy): Bacteria > Pseudomonadati > Pseudomonadota > Alphaproteobacteria > Alphaproteobacteria bacterium. Next base: position 372,360 of record JBBCGY010000002.1, read on the forward strand.
GGATATCGAGCAGGGGCATATGATACGCACGCCCGTTCATCTGTTTGAATCGGCGCGCCAGGTTAACCGTGCCGCCTCACAGTTGCGGGAAGAATTCGGTCGCGAAGCGACTCCGGAAGAACTGGCGATGAAAACCGGAGCGTCGCTTAAAAAGATCGAGACGGTTCTTAACCTCGCCAAGGATCCCATCAGTCTCGAAACGCCGACGGGAACAGATCAAGATAAGCGCTTAGGCGATTCGGTCGTGGATCAAACCACCCCCACACCTTCGCAACATGTTATCAGTACCGAACTGAAAGAACGCCTTGCGGCGGCGCTTATTTCACTTACCTCGAAGGAAGAGCGCGTGCTTCGCATGCGATTTGGGATGGGCCCGGACGATGACGACGAAATGACTTTGCAGGAGGTCGGCGACAAATTTGACCTTACCCGCGAGCGAATTCGTCAGATCGAGGCCAAAGCCCTCAGAAAATTGAGGGAGCAGGCAAAAGCCCTTGGGTTGAAGGATTATGAGGAAACCAGGCCCAGTGAATCCATAACAAAAACCCGCGAGTCCACGAAAATCTTGCAGGACACGCCGTTTTTCGCCAACGAGGTGCCAGAGCTTCTTGAGGCGCTTGCAAAGAAAGAAATCGATACTAAGCCTAAGCTTGCCAATGCATTGCTCAAAAGTGGGTTTATTAAAGACATTATGATCGCCCATGGGGCGATTTATACCATGTCTAATGGGAAGGTTCTCAATCAACACACTGGTTCGCTTTTTGCCGTCGCCCGGCACGTCGCCGCCATTGCCGAAATGCCCGTCGAAGCCGCCTATGCGCGGCAAATCGCAGCGTTTAAACAGGCTCAAGACAATAAAGCCGTAGGACGGCAAAAAGAAATCGCCGCCGATGTCGATCTCAATACGCTTCCTTTCTTTACCGAGAAAGTGCCGGAAGTTCTGGATGGCCTTGCGCGGCAGGGCATTCTTACGTCTCACGCATTGGCCGAAAAACTCACGGGGCATCAAAATATCTCATTGCCGGCCGCGCATGCCTCGATAGAGCGATTTGCGGCGGGCCGAATTTACCAAGCGAAAAAATCGCGATTAACATCGACGGCATCGGCAATCATTACAATTGCTGGCATTGATCCGAACACCGTTCTTGCCCGTTTGAAGGATGAGCCGGAACCCATCGCTTTGCCGGAGGCCGCGCCGGGGAAGAATAAAACCGGCAACGCGCCGAAGCCCTTCCGCATGCATGTCTCGAAACCTGCCGATCCCGGCGCTTTCGTGCCGTCGGCCGATGATTTCGAGCAGGCCATAGCCATGCGCGCGCAAACCCAAGCGGCGCGCGCCGAGGCCAGAGCGCAAGCCGAGGCGGCCCGTAAAGAGGCCAAAGTCCGAGAGAAGGCCGCGCGCAAGGAGGCCAGAAATTCTTCCGGCACCGCGCAAAAACGCGGGCGGCAGGGGCATAGCGCCCCCCTCCAGAGCGCAGTTTTCTTCAGAGACAAACAGGAACTTCTCGCCGCGCTGAAGGCGAAGGGGATTGATACCCGGCCTAAACTTGTTGAAACCATGGTTGCTGCCGGATTTTATAAAAACGCAAAGAGCGCCGCCGTCAATATTCATAGAATGCTGCAAGATGAGATTGTCAGTACGAGGACGTCTCCCGTAAATCTTATCGCCGCGCATATCGCCGAGATTGCGGGAATTCCGGTGGAAACGGCTTACGCGAAACAAATCGCGGCCTATGAAACCAGAATTATAAAATTGACCAATAATAATCCTCGGCGCGCGCATAAGACCCGGCATCAAGACCGTCCGCTGCAGGCCATGCCCTTTTTCAGCGAGAACCCCGAGCTTTGCAACGCGCTCACGGAGCGCGGCATCGAAATGGATTCTCAACTCGCCAGAATCCTCGGTGGCATGACGCCACAGGGGACGATTTACGACGCTAGTGCCGCTCTTCGCGGTTTGTACGAAAATGGGCCTCTCCGCAGAAAAAATAAGGCCGCGCGCGCGCATGTCAGTGTCGTTGCGGCGCGCGTTGCCGAGATTGCCGGAATGCCTGTCGAAGCCGCCTATGCGCGGCAAATCGCCGCATTCAAGGCCATCAAGGGCAACCAGCCGACGATCATTGGCGCTAAAGAGCGCCCATCTCACCTACTGGCCGAGACCAAGTTCTTCGCCGGAAACCTCGAACTTCTCGCCGCGTTGCAGGAAAAAGGGATCGATACCCGCTCCAAGCTTACTGGGGCTCTGACCGCCGCGGGTTTTTATAAAAACGCCCGAAGCGCTTTAATCTGCATCGATTCGACTCTTAAAACAGGAATAATAGACGGGCGGAATTCTCCCGTAAGTCCTGCCGCCGCGCATATTGCCGCCATTGCCGGAATTTCGCTCGAGGTCGCCTATGCGTCGCAAATCGCCGCGCATGATGCAGCCAAGGCGAAACAGAGTCCTGAGACCGGAAAGCAAAAGGAGAAGCCGTCTATGTCCGAGAAAGCGACGGGCGCGGAGGACGGCAGGAGCCAGCCGCTGCGTGAAATTCCGTTTTTCGCCAACGCTCCGGAACTTCTTGAGGGGCTTCAGAAGAACACGGCCAGCACCAAGGCCGATCTCATCAGCATCCTGGTCGAAAGCGAGCTTTATCCAAATGTCGAAACGGTCCGGCCCCTCCTTGATGGATTGCTGGCGGGACATGTTATTAGCCGGACTTTGTCGTCCCCCACGCTCATTGCCTGTCATGTCGCGGGCATTGCCGACATCACTCCGGAAGTCGCCTACGCGCGGCAGATCGCGGCCTTCGAAGGAGGCGAGATCGCGCCGGTAAAGAAGGAAAAAATAAAGAAGGAAAGAATAAAGAAAGAGAAAATAAAGAAGGAGAAAAAGGAAACCATCCGCGTCTCCGCGGCCAGTTCGCCTTCCTTAAGCGATAACGTCTTCCTGGCCCAGAAAAGACCCGACCTTCTCGCTGCCCTGCAGCAGCGTGGCATCCATACGGAATACGCTCTGGCCGAGAAGTTTTCTCCGAAGGGAATCAAGCACGACACCGCCATTAACGCCGTGCGCATCTGCACGCAAGAATTGATGAAGCTGCAAACGCGGCCGGCGGCCTATCCGGCGGCGATATTGGCGATGATCGAGGATATCGCGGGAGTTTCCCGCGTCTCCATGCCTGCCGCTAAAAACGACGCGCCGCCGCCGTCTCCTGCCAGCCCTTCGGGAATTCCGCAGAAACTATGGAAAGCCACGCCCCGGGAAATGGAAGCCCTCGTGGCCTCCCGGACATTAGACAGTTCGCGCATCACGCAACCTGCCGAAATCTTGTCCTCTCATGAGAGAAAGAGGGCCGAGCGCGAAGCATCGGCGGAGAAAGAAAAAGCCAAAGCCGGGGCCAGGGCGGAGCACGAGGCCGCTAAGGCGCTCGCTCAAGCCGCTCGCGCAGAGGCGAAGGCGAAGATCAAGGCGGAGCACGAAGCGGCCAAGGCGCAAAAGCAGATGGCGCGCGAGGAAACCAGGGCGGCGCGGGCAGAAATTGCAGCGCGGGAGAAGGCGGCGCGCAAAGAGGCGCAGGCGAAGATCAAGGCAGGGCGCGAAACGGCCAAGGCGCAGGAAAATGAACTGCGGAAGGAAGCCAAGGAGAAAGATAGGACGGCGCAGGCAGAAGCTCTCATGCTGGTCAAAGCCGCTCGCGCAGAGGCGAAGGCGAAGATCAAGGCGGAGCGCGAGGCGGCCAAGGCGCAAGAGAAGGCTGCACGCCAAGAAGCCAGAACGGCGCGGCGGATGGAGAAAGAGGCGGCCAAGCGGCACAGGACAAGACGTTCTTCGCGCCGGCTCGCCGATATGGCTTTCTTCAAAGAAGCCCCCGCGCTTCTCGAGGGACTTGAACGGCAGGGCATCCGGACGCAATCCGAGCTTTCCAAAGCCGCGATTAGCCGAGGGGTGTATAAGGATATCGATAGCGCCGCGCCCATTATTTGCGCATTGTACAGAACCGGTCCTGTCAAAAAGCGAAGCGTAGCGCTCTCTTTTTATAATGCCGCTTCCAATATTGCGGCCATGGCCGGGATTGCGCCGGAAATCGCCTACGCGTCTTATATCGCGAAACGACCGGCAGCTTTGCCGCCCAAGACGCCGCCTCTCAAAAATAAGCCCCAGCCTCAATCTCAGCCTAAGCCTAAGAATGAATCCGCGCCTGGGCCAAAAGTTGGTAGAACCAAGCCCCTGACCGATATTCCTTTCTTCAAAAAGGCTGCCGCCGAACTTACCATTCGTCTGGCGAATAAGGGCATTCGTACGCAGAAAGATCTTACCGACGCAATGGTCGCTCATGGCTATTCCAAAAATCTGAATAGCGCGGGCGCCATCCTGTCGGCGTTTTTCTCGGCCAAGAAAGACATGATGGCGAAACCCTATTTGCCGATGACGGCTCTGCATATCGCCGCGATCGCGGGGCTGTCGCCGCAGGAAGCCTATGGCGCGGCGGCGGTATCGCTGGCAAAGAACGGCAATGGCAAGAAGAATGAAAGCGGGAACGGAGGACACGACAACGGCAAAGAAGAAGCGCCGCGCCGTCCCGACCGCATGGCGGGGCGCAAGCCGCAGATCAAGACTTTAGTCCGATAGCGGCAAGCTTGCCCTTCAATTCATGCGGACTGAAAGGTTTGGAGATATAATCGTCCATGCCGGCAGAGAAACAGCGTTCGCGATCTCCCGCGAAAGCGTAGGCGGTCATGCCGATAATATGATGACGCTTAATGTCGTTGGCCGTTTCGTGCTGTCTGATCATCTGCGTCGCTTCCAGGCCGTTCATGCCATGCATCTGCACATCCATGACGATGGCGGCATAGCGGGTGGCCTGTATCCGCTCGAACGCTTCCCTGCCGTTCCGGGCGACATCGTAGGAATAGCCGAATTCATCGAGAAGCGAACAGGTCACCAGAATATTCGACATCTGGTCGTCCACGACGAGTATGCGTTCTTTCGAGCGCCGGGCCGCGAGAGCGGCTTCCTGTTGTTGGTCGGACATGATCCTCTTGGGGGTCAGATGCTCGACCAGGGGGAATTCCATGTCCAGGAGAAAGGTCGTTCCTTCGCCGACTTTGCTGGTGACGCTGATCGCGCCGCCCATGGCCGTGACCAGCGCGCGCGTGATGGCCAGCCCAAGCCCGGTGCCGCCATATTTGCGGTTGATGGAACTGTCGGCCTGCACGAATTTGTCGAAAATCTTTTTCGCCTGGTCGGCAGGAATGCCGATGCCGGTGTCGAGAATGGCGATGCGCAGTTTCTGCGAATTCTCGGCAGCGCCGGGCAAGCCCTGTAAGGATATATTCACGCCGCCGGTATGGGTGAATTTAATCGCGTTGCTGCACAAGTTGATCAGGATCTGCCGAAGGCGGGCGGGGTCTCCCTGGAAAATTTTGCCCTCTATCCCATCCGCATTCATGGTCAGATACAGGCCCTTCTGCCTCGCCAGGACGTCCATCATGTTGATGACTTCCCGGACGATGAGCAGCAGATCGAAGGGGACTTTCTCGATTTCGAGCGCCCGCGCCTCTATCTTCGATATGTCCAAAAGATCGTTGATAAGCGCAAGCAGGGCATCCGCGCTCGATTGCAAGGTGCTGACGCAATCCTTCTGCCGCTGGGTGAGGGGGGGACTCGTAGCCAGGATGTGCGACAGGCCGATGATGGCGTTCATCGGCGTGCGGATCTCATGGCTCATATTGGCCAGGAATTCCGTCTTGGCCATATTGGCCTCATGCGCCTCGACCACCGCTCGCTCCAGCAGCTTTTCGCTCGCTTTCTGCTGCCGGTTGGCGAGCATGCGCTGCGTGGTTTCCACGAGGATGGTGAGCACGCCTTCCGGCTTGCCGTGCTTGTCGGGAATGGGGCTGTAATAAAGATCGAGCCACGCGTCTTCCGGAACTCCATGACGCGACAGCGTGAGATGCTGATCGCGATAGGTCAGCGTGCGTCCGCTCATGACGGCGTTCACGACGCTGGTATTGAAATCGGCGACTTCTTCCCAGCCCTCATGCACCGGCGAGCCGAGCAGCCGAGGATGCCGTTCTCCCGCGAACGCCGCATACGCGTCATTGTAAATTCTAAGGCTTTCCGGCCCCCATAGGGTGGAGATGGGGACGGGCGAGCATAAGGCCAGATCGATGGCTGATTTCATCGTGTCAGACCAGCCGTCGATGGGGCCGAGGCTGGTATTGGCCCAATCATACTCCCTGATCAAAGCTGCGAGCGGGCCCTGGCTCGCGGGCCAAGCCTCATGGTCGGGAGCGGAGGGTGAGCTCATTATTTTTTGGAATTTGGCCATGTGGTTGATTTATATAGCAAGTTTGCATGGATTACAGAGGCTTCTAATAAAACGAAAAGTTTTCATAAGGCAGGTCACTATCCAGTATGCTGCTATGCATGTCAAATAAGTGTCGTTATTATACCGAAACTATCTTGGGTTGAGATTTTAAATGGCTGGAGATAATCCTTCTCAGAGCCGGGATGCTTCTTTAAGAAGTATAAAGTGAAGTTTGAAAGAGTATTTTACTAACCGCCCGATGGAAAACTTGATTTTATTTTCGGGGAACTTCGTCATCGAACTATTATCGTAATTTAATTTCCATGAGAGATGAAATTGATGAAATGGAAGCCGACATCCGTAGAGATGAATTTTTTGAGCGCGTGCGAGGAATTGCTTGCAACCAGGCGTGCTCTTAACGTCATCGACTATGCTTACATCACACCTTCGAATTCTTCGGAAGGAGAGGCGGACGGCTCCGCCCTATGGGAGAAGCTCGCTGCCCTTGGCGCTTCCAGTACGTATAAAATATCGCAGAATGAAAAACTGCTTATTACGGAAACGATTGCTCCGCACCTTGCGAATTATGTTGAAGATGTAGGCTGCTTTATCGACGCGGGTCCGGGTCTGCTGGATTCGCTAAGCCAGAAAACCATGCCGACATTGCGCGCGCTTTTGAAAAAAGATTTAGCTTTAGATATACCCGAAAAAGATCGCATGTCTTACGTGGCTGTCGATATGCATCAGCCTATCGCCCTTCATGCCACCAGCGCGGTATGCAGCTATTTTCCACGCCATGTTCGGCCGGGTCCGGTAGCCGCCGATTTCGCTCAGCAGGGAAGATTCATAGACCGCACGAACCGCAAGAATAATTGGGGCCGCAGCCTCATCGTCATGTATGGAATCACGGCCGGCCAGTTTCCTTTGTCGACTTCGACGGATGGACCAGCAAAATCGACAATTATTGGAGCGCCCCACAGGGAGGGGCGTATTTCTTTGAAGACATTGCTGGGCTATATGAAGGAGCGCGTCGATCATGACGGCTATATGCTGTTTACCGTCGATACCGAAAAAGACCCCCGGCGCGCGGTGGAAACCTATCGCGGACAGCTCGTTGAGGATTTTACGCAGAATGTCTGGCATATGGCCGCCAAACTTGCGAATAATCCGCAAAATGGCAGAACGTTCGACCCGGCTAGGATGTTCTATCGCGCCACGTGGAATGAGGAATTCTCCGCTGTCGGCCATGTTTACCGTACGGAAGTAAACCAGGCGATCATTTTGAATGGAAGGCTTTCTCGGGATGAGCCTCAGAGAATTATGGCCGATCAAGCTTATCTGGGAGGCATTTCTGTCAAATGCTCGGAAGGTCGAGTCACTGATGAAGCGCGGCAGGCCGGTTGGGATGTTGTCCATGTTTTCCAGCAGAGCAACAACACCATCAAAGGCATTTTGCTTCAGGCCAAGCCGGGCTAAAATCCTGCCGCCAGTTCTATTCTTCACCCGGTTGTGCTCTCCATGAATATCTTCGGAAAAAAAGCTGCCCCTCAGGGCGAGGGGTGGTTCGGCCGTCTCAAGTCCGGGCTGCGCCAATCCACCGGCAAACTGTCGGACGGCATCACCGGCATCTTCACCAAGCGCAAGCTGGACGACGCGGCGCTGCTGGAGCTTGAGGAATTGCTGATCGCCGCCGATCTTGGGCCGCAGCTCGCGGCGCGGCTCGCTGCGGATTTCGGCAAGACGCGCTTCGGCAAGGAAGTCGGCGACCAGGAAGTGCGCGAGGCGCTCGCGGCGCAGATCGCGGAAATTCTGCGGCCCTATGCCGTGCCGCTTGCCATCGACAGAACCCGCAAGCCGTTTGTGGCGCTGGTCATCGGCGTCAACGGCGCGGGCAAGACCACCACCATCGGCAAGTTGGCGCAGCATTATGCGGGGCAGGGGCTGAAGGTCATGATGGCCGCCGGTGATACGTTCCGCGCCGCTGCTGTCGGCCAGCTGAAAATCTGGGGCGAGCGCACCAATAGTCCGGTCGTCACCATGCCGGAGGGCAGCGACGCCGCGAGTCTGGCCTATACCGCCTGCGAGCGGGCGCGGGCGGAAGGCAGCGATCTGCTGCTGATCGACACGGCGGGGCGCTTGCATAACAAGACCGGCCTGATGGAAGAGCTGGCGAAAGTCATTCGCGTGATCAAAAAGCTTGATCCGGACGCGCCGCATGCGGTGCTGCTGGTGCTGGATGCGACGACGGGGCAGAACGCGCTGGCGCAGGCCGGGACTTTCCGGGAAATGGCGAATGTCACCGGCCTGATCGTCACTAAGCTCGACGGTTCGGCCAAGGGCGGCATGCTGGTCGCGCTGGCGGAGAAGACCAAGCTGCCGGTTCACGCCATCGGCGTCGGCGAGGGCGCGGACGACCTGCGCCCCTTTTCGGCAGACGATTTCGCCAGGGCGCTGCTGGGTCTTGAAGGATAGTAACACTCTTTTAAGCTTCGGGGCCGATTATGGGAAGTCACGATAGCCATGACCAATCCAGCATCCAACGAACGCGAATTTTTCACCGATCCAGACAAGGCGGTCGCGCGCGCGGCTGAGATTTACGCCGCCAATACTGCCTATTTAAGGGAGCTTTTCGCGGTGTATGCCAAGGGCGGAGACACGCCGCGCCGCCCCATGATCGCCTATCCTTATGCCGCCATGACCATCGAGGACAGGCCGTATGTCGATCAGCGGCTCGCTTACGGATTTATCGCCGGGCCGGGGCGGTATCAGATCACCCTGACGCGCCCGGAATTATTCGCGCGCTATTACCGCGAGCAGTTCCGCTTGCTGCTCAAGAACCATAATGCGCCCATCGAAATCGGGGTCAGCTATACGCCGATCCCGATTCATTTCGCCTTTCCCGACGGGGTTCACGTCGAAGGCGACCTGATGCCGGAACGCATCGGCAGACTCGCGGAGCATTTCCACCTGCCGCATCTCGCGGACATGGATGACGCCATCGCCAACGGCACGTTCACGCCGGGGCCGGACGGGATCATGCCGCTCGGCATGTTCCCCGCGCCGCGCGTCGATTATTCGCTGCACCGCTTGCGGCACTATAGCGGCACCTCGCCGGGGTATTTCCAGAATTTCGTCATTCTGACCAACTACCAGTTCTACGTCGAAGAGTTCGTCCGCCTGGCCCAAGCGATCATGGAGCCGACCGACGATCCCGCGCAGCGGGCCTATCGCAGCCAGTACAAATATCTGGTCGAGCCGGGCGACTACATCACGCCGAACCGCAATCTCGGCGACGCCGCCCCATCCGGAGAGCGACTGACACGCCTGCCGCAAATGCCCGCCTATCATCTTGTCGGCGAGAATGCGTGCGGCATCACGATCATCAATATCGGTGTCGGCCCCGCGAATGCCAAGACCATGACCGACCACCTCGCCGTATTGCGGCCTCACGCATGGATCATGCTGGGCCATTGCGCGGGATTGCGGGATTCGCAGAAACTCGGCGATTATGTGCTGGCCCACGCCTATGTGCGCGACGATCATGTGCTGGACGCCGACTTGCCGCCCTGGGTGCCGGTGCCCGCGCTTGCCGAAGTGCAGCGCGCCCTGGAATCCGCCGTCGCCGACGTGACCGGCAAGAGCGGCTATGACATGAAATCGCTGATGCGCACCGGCACGGTGGTCACGACCGACAACCGCAACTGGGAACTGCATGGCTATCGCAGCCTGGTCGAACGCTTCAGCCAGAGCCGCGCCATCGCGCTCGATATGGAATCTTCGGTGGTGGCGGGGAACGGATTCCGCTTCCGCGTGCCCTACGGCACCTTGCTATGCGTGTCCGACAAGCCGCTGCATGGCGAAATCAAGCTGCCCGGCATGGCGAATAAATTCTACCGGCAGCAGGTCGACCAGCATTTGCAGATCGGCGTCCGGGCGATGGAAATCCTGCGCGACCAGGGTCTCGAAAGCCTGCACAGCCGCAAGCTCCGCAGCTTCGTCGAAACCGCGTTTCAGTAAAAACTGCCGATAAAGGCGCTAAGGACGCCCGTCACGGCGAGGGCGGCCAGGATGAAGCACGTCGCCATGCCGACGATGAATCCCGGCGCGCGCTTGGCGGGATCGCGGTAATAGGCCCGCGCGTAGATGATCCTTCCGACCGGCCAGCATATGCCGACCGCCGCCGCCAAGCCGTCATTGACGCTCGTCGCCGCGAGCCACAGCAGCGGCAGGAACAGGGCCATCTGTTCGAGCGTGTTCATATGCACCCGGAAATAGCGCAAGAACTCGTCGGGCCCGCTGGTCTGCGGCGCGGGGACGTTATACGTCACCCTCGCCCGCGCGACGTTGAGCGTCACGACGAAGTAGACGCTGAGCGCGAAGAGAGAAACGATCCCGCTCAACGGATAAGCAAAAGTCTGCATGGCCGTACCTCACAGTTAAGACTGTCATTCCGGATCGTGCCCTCGGGCGTGAATCCGGAATCCCGAAAGCGTTACCACCACCCGCGGCGCTTGAAATAAACCAGCGCCGTGACGATCGACAGGACCATCATCCCAATCACGATCCAGACACTGGCCTCGCCGTGAAGGCCGGGGATGCTGGAGAAATTCATGCCATAGATGCCCGCCAGAAGATTGGAGGGCATGAGCACCACCGAGGCCATCGACAGCAGGCGGAAGATGTCGTTCTGCTCGTTATTGATATGACCCAGCGTGGCGTCGAGCAGAAAGGTTGTCTCCTGAATCAGGAACTGGGAATGGTCGTGCAGCGACCTCAAATCGCCCTGTAGCGTGCGCATGAGCGTCATCTGTTCCGGACTTAAATGCTCGACGAGCGATTGCGCCAGGAACGCCGACATGCGGATCATGCCGTTGATGGAATGGTAGCTGAGATGCAGGATGTCGCCGGTGCCGCCCACGCCGTGCAGAATTTCCTTGAGGCTGGAGCCATAAAGCTGTTCGCTCGGCCCACTGTTATCGTTATGGCGCCGCATCAATCGCGCCGTGCCATGGGCGCGCGCGGCCGGGCGCTTGAAAATCTGCCGCGAGAGCGCGTCGACGCGCCGTCCGGTCAGCTCCAGCATGTCGGCGGTACGGTCGGCGAGCGCGTCCATGAAGGCCAGAACGGCATTGTTGGGATTGGCGACCAGCGACGGATCGCGCCGCGCGCGCGCCGCGAAAATGGCGACCGATTTCGGCTCGGAGAAATGCAGGATGACCAGATGCTGTTTCGTCACGATCAGCGTGAGGTCGGCCATCTCATGATCGGACGTGTCCGTGCCGACCAGAACCGCCGTGGTTAGATAAATGACGCCGTTATCGACGTAAAGACGGCTGGACGCTTCGATTTCTTCCGTGTCCGCCCGCGTCGGGACGTCGATGTTAAGGGCGCGGGATACGGCGGCGCGTTCCTCGTCGTCGGGCGTATGCAGGTCGAGCCAGCATAAATCATGAGGCAGCGGATCGGCCGCCGCAATTTGCCGGGCTTCGATTTTGCCGTCCTGGCGGTAATAGGCGGTAATCATGCGGCGAGGCTCCGCGGAAAATCGATATGCCGTTGTGCGCAGGCGGCCTGTAACGTGTTGCGCAGCAGGCAGGCGATCGTCATCGGCCCGACGCCGCCCGGCACGGGGGTAATCGCGCCGGCATGCTGGAGCGCCTCTTCATATGCCACGTCACCAACCAGCCTGACCTTGCCATTATCCTGCATGATACGGTTGATCCCGACATCGATCACGGCCGCGCCCGGCTTGATCCAGTCGCCGCGGATCATTTCCGGCTTTCCCGCGGCGGCGACCAGAACATCCGCCATGCGGCACAGCGAAGGCAAGTCTTTCGTCCGCGAATGCGCCACGGTTACGGTGCAATCGGCCTGCAATAACAACTGCGCCACCGGCTTGCCGACGATATTCGATCTGCCGACCACCACGGCGTGAAGGCCGGCCATTTTTTCATGCACTGCTTTCAGCAATATCAGGCATCCCAGCGGCGTGCACGGCACGAGGCCGGGAATGCCCGCCATCAGTCGCCCGGCATTGATCGGATGAAAGCCATCCACGTCCTTGGCCGGATCGACGGCCTCGATGACGGCGCGTTCGTCGATAGCGGCGGGCAGAGGCAGCTGCACCAGAATGCCATGCACCAGCGGATCGGCGTTCAGTTTCTCGATAAGCTTAAGCAGTTCGGCTTGCGAAGTGTTGGCGGGCAGATAATGCGGGAATGAATTCATGCCCGCTTCGGCGACCGCTTTTTCCTTGTTGCGCACATAGACCTGGCTGGCGGCATCGTCGCCCACCAGAACGACGGCAAGTCCTGGTGCGAAACCATGCGCCGCTTTCAATTTCAGGGTCGCCTGCGCCACCTCGCCGCGCAGGGCGGCGGCTTTCGCTTTGCCGTCGATGATGGCGGCAGGCATCAATAAATGCCCATCATGGGAAGGTTGTTCCGGATCAGCAGCCGCAGGAACATGAGCGCGAAATACAGCACCAGCGGCGACAGATCGATCCCGTTCATCAGCGGAACCATCTTGCGGATTGGCCGCAGGGCCGGTTCGGTGACGCGCGCGAGGAAATCCGCGATCCCAAGCACGAACTGGTTGCGCGTATTGACGATATTGAAGGCGATCAGCCAGCTCAGGATGGCGCTGATGATCAGCACCCACATATAAAGGCCGATAACCATATCGATAATGATAAACAGGGATATCATGGCGGCGCCTCAGTTTCGGGTTCGGGCAAGGTTAGCCCCAGGCAAGGAAACTGGCAAGCCGTTGATTAAGCGTCGATATGAAGCATTTTCCCGGCTTTGCCGCTTGACAAGAGGGGGTGTCGGCTCATAATTCATGCACTTCCATGCGGTGGGGCTGTAGCTCAGCTGGGAGAGCGCGTCGTTCGCAATGACGAGGTCGTGAGTTCGATCCTCATCAGCTCCACCACCGGTTTTTCTTATCGAGCATAGCGAGATTAGAAAAACCGAGTGTCCCACCGAAGCTCCGCGAAGCGGAGCGAAGGGGGACTGGTTGAGGCAGCGCTGTCCCGCGACCAAGAAGACTTTCCAATCATTTCCGTTAAGTTGACTGAGCGATGCTCTCCCTCTTGTGGAAGGCGCATATTTTGCAATGACGGAAAATCCGGCTCGCCGCTTCGGCATATTGAATAGGTGCCGCACCCTAGCTTGCGATCATTTATTAACGATATCTTTTTGAATAAGTTTTATTATTTTGCGCGGTTCTGGTCTTCTTCCATCCTCGCAGGTATTTCATTGCCGTCCGCCGACTTCAGCATTGAGGTGTCCAGCGATATCGACGCCGTGCAAGGCGATTGGGAGCATCTTGAATCAAAAGGCTTGTTGACGGCGTTTCAAACGCGAGCGTGGTTGCTGCCCTTTTACAAGATTCTGGCGCCGCACCTGAATGCGACGCCTGTTTTCGTGCTTGTCCGCGACAAATCCAGCGGTCTTCCCGTGATGCTGCTGCCGTTATGCTCGCGGCGGCTTTATGGACTCACCGTCATCGAATTCGCCGATGGCGGCATTAGCGACTATAACGCTCCCCTCATTGCCAAAGGCTTCGATCCTGGCGCTTCCGAATGGCGGGAGCTTTGGCGCGCCGTCAAGGCGGCGCTTGGACAAGGATCCATGCTAAGGCTTATAAAAATGCCGCATCTCATCGCCGGTTTTCCGAACCCGCTGCTTCAATGCATGAACGCGACGGTCATGGATGTCGCGGCCTGGGGCACCCCTTTGCCTCCGACGCTTGCCGAATACGACGCGCATGTCGCCTCTCCCGATTTCATGCGATCCCTTGAAAAGAAAGTACGCCGCCTGGCGAAGCATGGCGAAATCGGATATGCCGCCGCGCAGACCCAGGACGAAAAGCGCGCCGTATTCGACATTCTGGCTCAACAAAGACAGGCGCGCTGCGACGTAACCGGCTGGTCCAACACTATGGCCGATCCCGTCTATCGCCGGTATTACGAGTCCGTCGTGGACGAGGCTCCGAGAGAATTCCTCAATCTTGGCGCGGTGAGGATCGGCGGCACGGTCATCGGCACCATGCTCGCCCTTATTCATGGAGGCGTGTTTTACGTCATTCTGCCGACATATCTGGGCACCCAGTGGCAGAGATATTCTCTGGGAAGCCTCGTCATACGAGAGTCGGTCAAATATTGCTTCGATCATGGGATCGGCTTTTTCGATATTACGATAGGCGACGAGGCCTATAAGAAGGATTTTGGCACGGCGCCAAGCAATCTTTATTACGCCTTCGAGCCGCTGACGCGGTCGGCTGGGCCGCCGCTCTGGCCCTGACGTGTTATATGCGCCTCAAAAAGATGGCCAAGCAATATCTTCAGCGCGATGGCTCTCGTTGGCGCTTGCGCGCGCCGGAAACGGCATAGCGCCGCTTTCATTTTGCCAGGGAGCCAAGTATGGGGCACGACTCAATTGAGGTCCAGAATGACGCCATGGCGGCGGAAACGGATGCGGTGGACGTTCTGATCGTCGGCGCCGGTTTCGCTGGGTCTCTGGCCGCCATCGCGCTTGGACGCGCGGGCCATAAGGTCATGCTCGTCGATATTCACGCCGCAAGCCCCCGCACGCTGTTCCGCGCGGAAAAATTATCCGGCGACCAGGTCGATTTGCTCGAAAAGCTCGGCATGCTTGACGTCTTTAAGGCTGCGTCCGTGCGGATCCCGGAATTCATCAATACCAGGGGCGGACATGTCATCGATCGCAGCAAGGTCGAGGAATATGGCTTACTCTATCCCGATATGATTGACCTGTTGCGCGCGCATATGCCTGCCGGGGTTTTCAAGCAGGGACGCATCGCGGATATCGAATTGAGCGGCGATAGGCAACGAGTCGTTCTGACGGACGGCGAGACGATCCGCGCGCGCCTGGTGGTGCTGGCGACCGGACAGGGTGAGGCGCTTTGCCGCAAGCTTGGGTTTCAGCGCCGCCAGCTGCATCCTCAAGATACGATTTGCGTCGGATTTTCACTTCGGCCCCCGGCTGCGGGATTCCGCTTTCCCGGACTCATCGCTTACGGCGAACGCTTCGGCGACGGCGTCGATTATTTGACGCTGTTTCCTCTAGACGACGGGACGATGCGCGGGAATCTTTTCATGTTCTCGGATATCCGCGATCCTCGCCTTGATGATTTGCGCGGCCGGGGATTGCCGGCCTTGCTCGACATCCAGCCCGGCCTGCGGCGTTGGCTGGACGGCTGCGAATGGATCGGAAAGGCTGCTGTGCTTGGCGTCGAGCTTTCCAGGAACGACGATGCCGTTCGCGATGGCGTCGTTCTCATCGGCGACGCCTTTAGGATTTCCTGCCCGTCGGTGGGAACGGGCCTGAGCTGCGCTTTGTCCGACGTCGTGCAACTCCGCGAGCATGTTTCCGACTGGCTGAAAACGCCGGGCATGGAAGCGGCGAAAATCAATTCTTTCTACACGGACGCCATCAAAGCCGCGCGCGACGCCGACGCCCACAGGATGGCGATCAAGCGCCGCTTTATGTGCCGCGCCGCGCCGCTTTCCTACTTGTATGTGGCGGCGCATTTCACGTGGCGGATCCTGCGCCATTGGCTGCGACGGGCGCTTCCTACTCCACAAACTTGACCGTAAAACTATACATTCCCATGCCGCACAGGCCGGTGAGTTCCGTGCCGGGTTTCTGCGGCGGAACGTCGATCTCGGTCAAACCGGTCGATGGCAGGCGCGCTTTGTAACCGAGACTTGGAATGACCAGCGTGGTCGAGCAATCGAAGGTCGCCTCCGTGACGACGCGCAGTTTGAGCCGCTCATTCGCCTTGGCCGTGGAGGTTTCTGGCTCATAGCCGTTCTTGGCGCTGATGGTGATCGTTTGCTGCTTCTCTGGAGCCGCCGGGATATTTTCACTATAGGCTATGGAGGGCGCGACAAGGAATGCCGTCATTCCGGCGAGGGCAAGGGCAAGCAGCGCGCATTTCGTTTTTTTCATCGTCATATCCTTATAGGCTTGATGAGTCCGGCGACCGCCAGCGCGTTCGCCAGATTGTAGGCCGCGAAGCCGATCACGACCAATCCGGCGGTTTTGAAGAATATGCCGGACATCTTTTTGCCGTGGATGCCTAGCGAAGCGAAGCTGAGCAAGCCGAGAACCGGCAGCGTGCCGAGCGCGAAACTCAGCATGATCGCGGCTCCCGCCCAGAAATGGCCGGTCGATAATGCGTAAATCTGCATCGATTGCGTGAAGCCGCAAGGCAGGAAAAACGTCGCCGCGCCGAGTAGGGCAGGGGTCAGCGTGTGGTTGATCTGTTTCCATTCCAGCAAATGTCCGGTGATGAAGCGCGGCAGCGCGGGCTGGAATTTATCGGCCCACGGCATGACGTCGAGCAAATTGACGCCGAGGATCAGCATTACGAGCGCCGTCATGATATTCAAGACCATCATGCCGGTCAGTCCCAGCGGAAATTCCGCGCCGATGACGCCGATGATGCCGCCGAGCGCGAAAAACGCGGCAAGCCTGGCGGCATGGAACAGCAATTGCGGCGCGATCTTGTCGCCGGTTTTGGCAAAATTGGCCGAGATCGAAAGCGTCAGGCCGCCGACCACGGCCATGCAGGTGGAAAGCGACGCGATAATCCCGATAATGAAAGCGCTCGCGTAATTGACGTTTTCCATTCCCGCTAGGTTCATGATTCCAGATTTTTGCAGCAGGATGAACAGGCCGAGAAATCCGGCGGCCAGCGGCGCGGCTATGGCGACTTCGCGCCATGCGATGTGTTTCTTCTGTTTTTCCAGGAACAGGCGATAGCCGTGTTTCTCGATATAGGCGTTTAATGAATGGACAAGTTCGGCGCGCTCATGGCCGTGAAAATCTCCCGTGACTTCGATTTGATGCAGCCGCAGCGACGCCTTGGCCCGTTCGACGCCGGGCGCATCGCCGAGATCGCTTTCGATCAGCATGACGCAGGCTTTGCAATGCATGCCCGTGACGTGGAAAAGATGGGTGGCCGGGCTGCTCATAGCCGCATGGCCTTCAACCGCAGGGAATTGGCGACGACCGAGACACTGGAAAAGGCCATGGCTATTCCGGCGAAGGCTGGCGACAGCATCGAGCCGAAGAGCGGATAAAATACGCCCGCGGCAAGCGGAATTCCGGCGAGATTATATATGAAGGCCCAGAATAAATTCTGCTTCACGCCGCGCATTACCATGCGGGAAAGCCGCGCCGCCTTGACGAGCTTAGTCAAATCGCCATTCAGCAGCGTAAGTCCGGCGGTTTCGATGGCGATATCCGAGCCGGTGCCCATGGCGATGCCGATATCGGCCTCGGCCAGCGCGGGCGCGTCGTTGATGCCGTCGCCCGCCATGGCGACGATATGGCCTTGGCTTTTCAATTCCTGAATCTTCGCCAGCTTGCCTTGCGGCAGAACTTCGGCGACGACTTCGCTGATGCCGACCTGCGAGGCGATATGCCGGGCGGTATTGCCATCGTCTCCCGTCAGCATGACCGGGGTCATGCCCAGCCGCTTGAGATTGACGATCGCCGCCGCCGCTTCCGGCCTGACGGTATCGGCGATCAGGAAAACGCCGAGGATTTTTTCATGCGTGGCAAGGAAAACCGGCGTTTTCCCCTGCCGCGTTCCGGCGGCGATGGCGTCTTCCTCGACGGCAAGATGCAAATCCTCCATCAATTTCGCGTTCCCGGCGAAATATTCCGCGCCGCCGATCTTGCCCTTAATGCCCTTGCCCTCGATGGCGGCAAAGTCTTCGACCGTCGAGGGCGTGATCCCGTGCGCCGCGGCATAGACCATGATCGCATGCGCCAAGGGGTGTTCCGATTTATTTTCCAGCGCGGCAAGGATGGCAAGCAGATAGGCTTCGTCCTTCTGCGCCGTGAAGTTTTTAATGTTGACCAGCTCAGGCTTGCCCTTCGTGATCGTGCCGGTCTTGTCGAAGACGATGATGTCGGCCTTTTGCAGCCGCTCCAGCGTTGCCGCGTCTTTGATGAGAATGCCCTCGCGTGCGCCCTTGCCGACGCCGACGATGATGGCCGTGGGCGTGGCGAGTCCCAGCGCGCAGGGGCAGGCGATGACCAGGACGCTGACCATGGCGGTCACGGCATAGGAGAAAGCCTGCGCGAAACCCAGCGCGGGAATGCCGAAAATCAGCCAACCCGCAAAAGACAGCAGAGCCAGAACCAGAACGATCGGAACGAATATGCCGGCAATCTTATCGGCTAAGGCCTGAATCGGCGCTTTGCTGTTCTGCGCGTTTTCGACCATGCGCACGATGGCGGCCAGCATGGTATCGGCGCCGACCTTCGTCGCGCGGAACGTAAAGCTGCCCGTGCCGTTGATCGTGCCGCCGGTGACGGTGTCTCCGGGTTTCTTCGCGGCCGGATCGGGTTCGCCGGTTATCATCGATTCATCGATATGTGATGATCCTTCGAGCACAATTCCATCGACCGGAAGCTTCGCGCCCGGCTTGACGACGATGACGTCGCCGACGAGGACTTGCTCGACGGGGATTTCCGTCTCCACGCCCTGGCGCAGGACACGCGCGGTCTTGGCTTGCAGATCGAGCAATTGCCGGATCGCATAGCCGGTTTTCAGCCTGGCACGGGCTTCGAGATATTTACCCAGCGTGATGAAGGCGATCACCACGATGGCGGCGTCGTAATAATTATGCTCGACATTGATATAGGGACGCAGCGATTCCTCGAACGCGGTAACGATAAAGCTGTAGATATAGGCGACCCCGGTGCCGAGGCCGATCAGCGTATCCATATTGGCCGCGCCGTAGCGAATGAAACGGTAAACTCCGGCGAGATAGGGCTTCCCTACCGCGAACAGCGCGTAGGTCGCCATAACCGGCAACAGATGATGGAAAAAATATTTGATCGTTGCTGACATCGCGAAGGATGGATTTGCTTCCCCCAGCATTTCCCACGTCATGATGAAAATGCTGATGGCGGCAAGCGGCATGACGGCAATCACGTTGCCGCGCAGCGCCGCGACTTCCGGCGGCATGTCCGGCTCCGCCGCTGTGTCGTTTGCGGTCTTTTCAGTTTTCTCGACGACCAGATGATAGCCGAGCGGCGCGATGGCGGCCTCCATGGCTTTGGGGCCGGTCTGGCCGCCGTCGAATTCCACTTTAGCACCGCTGGTCGCGTAATTGACCTCGGCGCGGGCGACGCCGGGAATTTTCGCGAGAGTCTTTTCAATGATCGCGGCGCAGGACGCGCAATGCATGCCTTCGATCTTGTAGGCGTGGCTTGTCATGTCGGTCATTTGCTCAGCTTCGCGAGGGTTGTCACCAGTTCGTCGATCTTGCCGCGCTGCTCGCGGGCATTGCCATGCCGGAAAGCGTCGCCGACGCAGCAGGATATATGGTTTTTCAGGATATCCTTCTCTACCCGGTGCAGGGAGGCTCGGACAGCGGCAATCTGCGTCAGCACGTCGATGCAGTAACGGCCTTCCTCGACCATGCCGAGGATGCCGCGCACTTGCCCCTCGATGCGGCGGAGCTGGGTGACGGTCTTCTTGTCTGCTGTGGGATACATGCCGCTATGATACCCCATGGGGGTATGTGGGTCAAGGGGACGCGTTAGAAGATTGCGATGGAGATTGGCGCGGCTGTTAAGCATTCCTTCAACCGGATCGGTTAAAGTGCATAAACCTTATTCAGGCATCGGGGCCGAACGTGTTGATAAAAGATAAAAATAAGACGCTCGCCTGGATTGCCGCATGCGCGCTTGTGCTGTTGCTGGCGCAACCGGCTTTTGCCGCCGAAAAAAAGAAGACCGTCGCCAAGCCCGGAGAAGGCGCGCCCAAATCCAGCGAAACCGGCGGTCTGGGCGGCCAGAAAGTGTATGTCAGCATCGGCCCGATTATTCTGCCGGTCGTCACCGACGCAGGCCCGCAGCAGATCATCACGATGATCGTCTCGCTGCAGGTGAAAGACACCAATGTGTCGGACGATGTGCGCGAAAGGCTGCCGCGACTGGTCGATGCCTATATGCGCGCGCTATACGGCAAGCTCGACGGCAAGAATATGCAGCATGGCACGATCGTGAATATCGATTTCATCAAACGCCAAGTCACCGCCGCTACCGATGAGATCATGGGCAAGGGCGTGGTCGAAGATGTCCTGATCCAGGCCGTCGCCCAGCGGCAGGTCTGAGCGCGACCCCTAATTTTTTAGTGGATATTGTGTTTTGGGGATGGCTTGGGCTGTCTTCTGCGGCCGCTGGGCACGACGGGCAGCAGTTCCTCCCTGACCTCTTTGATTATGGTTCTGTCGGGCGTATATCCAGGCGTCGAGGGCACCACCACTATTTCGCCCATTCCCGAAGATTCAGAGTCCGCTTCTGGCAATCCTGGTGTCCATGGCCGCATGCTTCACCCTAAATTTCGACTCGATATCGTAGCATAAAGATGCCCGGCGATTGTTAACAATTCGTAATGTTCGTTGCTTGATTTGATGTTCCGCGTCCTATCGTTGCAGCCTCTTGCTTTTGCATCGGCCTTTGGGCATTCTCCGCCCACATTTTCAGCGCGGCGCAAGGCCGTTCAAGACGCCTCCCTTCCTGTCTTCATATCCGAAACAAATCGAGGAAGAATCCGATGCAACAAATTGATATGCTTGTCATTTTTGGCGGTATCGCTGCGGCGTTGTTATACGGGATCATTATTGGCAGGCAAATTCTCTCTGCCGATGCGGGCAATGCGCGGATGCAGGAAATCGCCGCCGCGATCCAGGAAGGGGCGAGAGCCTATCTTGACCGTCAATATCAAACCATCGGGCTGGTAGGTGCCGTCATCGGCGCGATCCTGGGTCTGGTGTTAGGGCTTCACGTCGCCATAGGATTCATCATCGGCGCGGTATTGTCGGGCGTGGCCGGTTATATCGGTATGAATGTCTCGGTGCGCGCCAATGTGCGCACGGCAGCCGCCGCGCAGCGCGGTCTGCAGCCGGCTCTCGATATATCGTTCAAGTCGGGCGCGATCACCGGCATGCTCGTGGTGGGGCTGGGGCTGCTGGGCGTGGCCGGTTATTACCTCGTGTTGATGGCCTGGAAGGGCGATGACATTCGCGCCATCATCGAAGCCCTGGTGGCGCTCA
The DNA here is from genome assembly GCA_037200005.1 of Alphaproteobacteria bacterium. Classification (NCBI taxonomy): domain Bacteria; kingdom Pseudomonadati; phylum Pseudomonadota; class Alphaproteobacteria; species Alphaproteobacteria bacterium. The sequence goes on from JBBCGY010000002.1 coordinate 393,762, forward strand.
GTTTCGGCGCTTCCCTGATTTCTATCTTCGCGCGGCTGGGCGGCGGCATTTTCACCAAGGGCGCCGATGTCGGCGCCGATCTGGTGGGCAAGGTCGAAGCCGGCATTCCCGAGGACGATCCCCGCAACCCCGCCGTGATCGCGGATAATGTCGGCGACAATGTCGGCGACTGCGCGGGCATGGCGGCGGATTTGTTCGAGACTTATGCCGTCACGATGGTGGCGACCATGCTGCTGGCGGCGACTTTCTTCACCGGCCATATGCGGGAAGTCATGATGGTCTATCCGCTGCTGATCGGCGGCGCCTGCATCGTTACCTCCGTCGGCGGAACGTTTTTCGTTCAGCTTGGTAAAAGCAATAACATCATGGGCGCTCTTTATAAGGGACTCATCGCCACCGGCCTGGCTTCCGCGGCCTTGATCTACGGCATTACCAGCGAATATCTCGGCTTCGACCGGCAGCTTGGCGAAGTCGGCGGCAAGATCATCACCGGCGGCGGCCTGATGACCTGCTCGCTGATCGGGCTCGCGGTCACGGCGCTGATGGTCTGGATCACCGAATATTACACTTCCACGGCATTCCGCCCGGTGCGCAGCGTCGCGGCGGCTTCCGTCAACGGCCACGGCACCAACGTCATTCAGGGGCTTGCCGTATCGATGGAATCCACGGCCTTGCCGGTGATCGTGATCTGCCTTGGCATCATCACGTCGTATATGACGGCGGGATTGTTCGGGATCAGCATCGCCGCGACGACGATGCTGGCGCTTGCGGGCATGATCGTCGCGCTCGACGCCTATGGTCCGGTGACGGATAATGCCGGCGGCATCGCCGAAATGTCGGATATGCCAAAGGATATCCGCGTGACCACCGACGCGCTCGACGCGGTCGGCAACACCACCAAGGCCGTGACCAAGGGCTATGCGATCGCATCCGCCGGACTCGCGTCGCTGGTGCTGTTCGCGGCCTATATCGAGGACCTCGCGCATTACTTTCCGCATGTCGAAGTCAAGTTCGAGCTGCAAAATCCGTTCGTCGTCGTCGGCCTGTTTATCGGCGGCGCGCTCCCGTATCTGTTCGGCGCGATGGGCATGACGGCGGTGGGACGCGCGGCGGGATCGGTGGTGCAGGAAGTGCGCCGCCAGTTCCGCGAAATCCCCGGCATCATGGAAGGCACCGCCAAGCCGCAATACGGCGTGGCGGTCGATATGCTGACCAAGGCCGCGATCAGGGAAATGATCGTGCCGTCGCTGCTGCCGATCGCGTCGCCGATCATATTGTTCCTGGTGGTCTATGCGACGGTCGATCTGGCCGAAGCCTTCACCACATTGGGAGCCATGCTGCTCGGGACCATCGTGACGGGCCTGTTCGTCGCCATCTCGATGACGTCGGGCGGCGGCGCTTGGGACAACGCCAAGAAATATATCGAGGAAGGCCACCATGGCGGTAAGGGTTCCGACCCGCACAAGGCCGCCGTGACGGGAGATACCGTCGGCGATCCCTATAAGGATACGGCCGGCCCGGCGGTCAATCCGATGATCAAGATCATCAATATCGTCGCGATCCTGCTGCTCGCCATCCTGGCGCGGCTGGGCGTTGGCGGTTGATTTGCGTCTTCCGGCGCAAGCCCTCCGGGAAAGATTGCATTCTCGGCGGCGGCGGCGCTATATTCCGCCCGTGTCGGAGTATAGCGCAGCCTGGTAGCGCATCAGTCTGGGGGACTGAGGGCCGTGGGTTCAAATCCCGCTACTCCGACCATCTCCACCACAATGAACCCATGCGGAGGATATAATGGCTAAAGGACAGATGAGATCGAACCGGGAAGCCAAGAAGCCCAAAAAAGCGGCGCCTCCAAAGCCCCAGGCGGGTTCTTCGCCTTTCGGCCAGAAGCCGACCAAGGACTCCAAAAAGTAAGCATGTCTGAGCACCGGAAAACGCCTGGCCGTTGCTGGAAAGCCGTGAGCTAGGGCTAGGCATGAAAATCACCGTACTTGGCTGCGGCGGATCGGGCGGCGTGCCGACGGTTGCGGGCGATTGGGGCGTCTGCGATCCGAATGAGCCGAAGAACAATCGCACCCGTCCTTCCATTCTGGTCGAGGACGAAGACATCACGCTGCTTGTCGATACCACGCCGGATATGCGCGCCCAGTTATTGCGCGCGCGGCCTGAAAAGATCAGCGCCATTCTCTACACCCACGCGCATGCCGACCATATGCATGGGTTCGACGATATCCGCTATCTCAATCTCCGGCAGCAAAAGCCGATGGATATCTATGCCGATGCCGTAACGCTCGCCGAGATCCGGCATCGTTTCGCCTATGCTTTTCTTCACAAGGAAGAAGGGAAGTTTTTTCGGCCCGCCGTGGTCTGCCATGAAATAACCGGCGCCATGCAATTCGGCAGCATGACCGTGCGGCCCTTCGTTCAGGATCACGGCCATTCGGAAAGCCTGGGATTCCGTTTCGGCGATTTCGCCTATTCCACTGACGCGAAAAATCTGGACGAGGCTGCGTTCAAAGCTTTAGAGGGGATCAAAACCTGGATCGTCGACGCCGTTCGCGACGAGCCGCATATGACGCATTCCCATTTGGAGCAAACCCTGGAATGGATCGCCCGCGTGAAGCCGGAACGGGCTTACATCACGCATATGAACCAGACGCTGGATTACAATGATTTGAAGCGGCGCTTGCCGCCGGGCGTCGAGCCGGCCTATGACGGGCTTGAGATAATAATATAGCCCATATAACAATATAGCTCCCCCTGCCAAAGGAGGGGGAGCTACGTCGATAGCGGTAATGATGGCTTATGCGCGTTGTCGTTGTTGACCCATATTACTGTCGCTATCGGCATGGGCGAGGCTGAAAATCTTGTCTTTCAGCTTAAGTTTTTCCCGTTTGAATTGCCGGACTCTCGTAATGTCGGGGAGGGGGCGGTGCTCTTCTTCGGAAAGCCATCCATCAAGTTCGGCGTGGCGTTTGCGTAAGGTCTCAATCCGTTGAATCAATGACATTTCGGCACCTCCCTCGTTACGTTGAGTTTGTAAACCGGGACGAAGTATATACGATTCCAACATAAAAAACTCATGTGTCGTGCTGCAACGCACTACAAAAGCAATAAGATTTCGTATTCGGAATGATTGTCTGGCCGACCAATAGCTTATTAAATTTTTCTTAACCTAGTCGCCAAAACAAATGCCTAAGCCTCTAGCGGTCAACATCAAAGTGCCGTCCTGCTGAACGTTTTGATATTGTTTGATGGCATCCGTGATGGCGACATCGACGACTTTGCGGTTCTGCCAGGCGACCATGCGGTCGCTTTTGCCTTCCTTGAGCAGCTCGACGGCATGGACGCCGAAGGCGGAAGCCAGCAGCCGGTCTTGGGCGCTGGGCTGGCCGCCGCGCTGCACATGGCCGAGCGTCGTGACGCGGGTTTCGGCATTGGACATCTCGGAAATCTGTTCGGCGATATAGGTACCGATTCCGCCCAACCGCTTTTGCCCGCCGTGGAAATTCTTGGTGAGGTTGCCTCCGTCGACGGTCTTGACCGCTTCGGATACGACCATGAGCGCGAAATTGCGTCCCTGGTCGCGCAACTGGGTGATATGCGTGGCGACCTTGCGGATGTCATAGGGAATTTCAGGAATCAGGATGACATCGGCGCCACCGGCAATGCCTGCCGCCAGTGCGATATGCCCGGCATCGCGTCCCATGACTTCAAGCACCATGACGCGGTCGTGGCTCGCGGCGGTCGGCTGCAGCCGGTCGAGGGCTTCGGTCGCGATGGCGACGGCGGTATCGAAGCCGATCGAAGTCTCGGTCATGCCGAGGTCGTTATCGATGGTCTTGGGAACGCCGATCAGCGAGAATCCGCCTTGTTGCGCCAGGCGGCGCAGGATCGCCAAGCTGCCGTCGCCGCCGATGCCGATGACGGCGTCGATGCCGAGCTTTTTGATGCCGTCGATGATTTCGTTCGACCGGTCCTTGAGCGTGCCGTCCGGCATGGGATAGGCGAAGGGGTCGCCCTTATTGGTGGTGCCGAGAACCGTGCCGCCGAGCCGCAGCATGATGGTGTCGACGTCGGCGACGCTCAGCGGCCTGATGCCGGGCGGATCGATCAGCAGGCCGTGCGTGCCGTCCAGAATGCCGACCACTTCCCATCCCAGGGTGGCGGCATGAAGCACGACGGCGCGGATAACGGCGTTAAGCCCGGCGCAGTCGCCGCCGCTCGTAAGAATGCCGATGCGCTTAGCAGGAGTTTTAGCCATGGAAAACCTATTGGAGAATCAAGGAAGAGCAATATAAATAGGGAATGGGTTAACATGACAAGAAAAATGACAAGAAAAAATGGCTTTTAGCGTTATTTTCTGATATGAAGAACTGGGTGGACGGGACTTTAACCCCGAAGCCATTTTCGGAAAATCAGGCACGAATGTTAATGGAAGACCAGGAACAATTAAAGGCGCGCCTGGCCGCGCTGAAGGCCGAGCATAGGGACCTTGACGATGCTATCGCCGCATTGGCGCAGCGCACCACCCCCGATCTCCTGCAATTGCAGCGCCTGAAGAAAAAAAAGCTCCAAATCAAGGATCAGGCCATGCAAATCGAAGGCAAGATGCTTCCGGATATCATCGCCTGATGAGGGCGTTAGACGTGTTTTGCCGGGCCGCGCCTTTGCGCGGCGAATCGCCGCTATGACCGCTGCTGGCCAGAATTCCGGTTGCGCGTGATAAGCCGCATCATCTAAAGATAGCATGATCTCATCTGGCCGGAGAGCATGCGCATGAAAAAGTTCTGGCAAGCCGTTACGACCGACCGCCGCATTGCGCTGGCCGTCATGGTCGCGGCGCTCGGTTATTTCGTCGATGTTTTCGACCTTATCCTCTTCGCAATTCTGCGCGTGCCGAGCCTCAAGGCCATCGGCGTCAGCGGCGACGCTCTGATGAGCGAGGGCATGTATCTGCTCAATATGCAAATGGGCGGCATGCTCGCGGGCGGCTTGCTGTGGGGCATATTGGGGGACAAGCTCGGGCGGATCAAAGTCCTGTTCGGCTCGATCCTGCTTTATTCCATAGGCAATATCGGCAACGCCTTTGTCGCCGACATTCCGCAATACGCGCTGTGCCGTTTCATAACCGGCGTCGGGCTGGCGGGCGAAGTCGGCGCGGCCATCACGCTGGTCACCGAAATGATGCCCAAGGAAACGCGCGGCTACGGCACCATGGTGATCGTCGTCATGGGCAGCCTGGGCGCGGTCGTCGCGGGCCTGATCGGCGACATGATGAGCTGGACGAACGCCTATATCGTCGGCGGCGTGATGGGGCTGGCGCTGCTGGCGATGCGCGTCTCGCTATGCGAAAGCGGGATTTTCCGCGCGGCCTGCGCGCACAAGGATTTGCGTCATGGCGACGTGATGATGATCCTGACCTCTCCCGCGCGGCTGATGCGGTACATATACTGCATTCTCGTCGGCGTGCCGCTATGGTTCGTGATCGGCGTGCTGATCGCCTTCGCGCCCGAGATCGGAACCGCGCTCGGCATGCAAGAAGTTCCCAAGACGATATACGCGACGATGATTTATTACGGCAGCCTGACCTTCGGCACGCTATTCTGCGGCATGATCAGTCAAAATCTGGGCAGCCGCAAGCGCGCCATCGCGCTGTTCATCGCGATGGGCCTCGTGTTCAGCCTTGCGGTGCTGCTGTTGCCGCTATCTTCGGCGAATCTGTATTACGCGCTGTGCGTGCCGCTCGGCTTCTGCGGCGGTTTCTGGGTGGTCTTTCTCACCATGGTGGCCGAGCAGTTCGGCGCCAATCTCCGCGCCACGGCCACGACATCGGCCCCGAATTTCGTGCGCGGCTCCATCGTGCCGATTACGCTGGCGTTCGGCGCCATGAAGGAAAGCCTAGGCGTCTTGAACAGCGCCGCGATCCTCGCCGTCGCCGTATTCGGTCTCAGCCTGCTGGCGCTCGCGCGCCTGCGGGAGAGCTTTCACAACGACATGGACTATGTGGAAATCAAAGGCGGGGCCATGACCCTGGCCGAGCTGGAAGAAAGCGCCGCCGTGCCGGAAGGGGCGCCTGGCTAGCTTGCTTTTTTCCCCAGCATCGCCCTGGCGGCGGACTGGATGCCGTTCGTCACGTCTTCGCGCCCGGCGAAAGTGTAAGCGCCGAAGCTGACCTCCAGCACGAAAACCTGGCCGTGGATTTTGCGCACGGCATCCCGCATATGCTCGGCAAGAAGTTCGGCCTTGCGCCAGGCGTCGTCGGTGCCGCAGCGCGTCAGCAGCACGCCGAATTCGCTGGCGTCGAGTCTTCCCACGATATCGCAGGCGCGCACCTGTCCCAAAAGCCGGTCGCCGATGACGCGGATCGCGGCGTTGGTGACGTTGCGTCCGGATTGCTCGGTCAGGGTGCCGAGATTGTCGCAATCGAAATAGATCAGGCTCGACGTCCCGCCATAGCGTTCCTCGAGCGCCAGCAGCCGCGCCACTTCGCGGTTGAACTCCGGCCGCGACAGAATCATGCCGAAGGCCGGCGTTTCTTCGCTGGCGCTCTGCCTGGCCTGGAATTCGATGAGTTTTTGCTGAACCCGCGCATGATCGGCGCGGAACTTCTGCCATGCGGCGCGCTGCTCCGGCGTCAAGGCGGCGTCGGCGAGGGGATCATGATCTGGCGGAAAACTGGTCTGCGGCATAATCTCCGGCCTTGGAATGCGAATCAAATCAGGCTAGTTTGGTTTCCTCTCTCAAGGGGAGGGAATACCAGCATGCCAGCTTCAAGATCGTCCTTCGATAACCCACCATGAAACGCAAAACTCAACATACGGTTAACAATTCGCGGAAGCCTCTTGTCGCCATCGTCATGGGCAGCCAGTCGGATTGGGCGACCATGCAGCACGCCGCCGCGGTTCTGACGGATTTTAAGGTGGCGCATGACGTCAAGATCGTCTCGGCGCACCGGACGCCGAAGCGGCTTTACGAATTCGCGTCGAAGGCCGCCGACGCCGGTATTCAGGTCGTCATCGCGGGCGCGGGCGGCTCGGCGCATCTGCCCGGTATGATCGCCGCCATGACGCCCTTGCCGGTGCTCGGCGTGCCGGTGGAATCGAAAACGCTCGACGGCCTCGACAGCCTGCTCTCCATCGTGCAGATGCCCGCCGGAATTCCGGTCGGCACGCTGGCGATCGGCAAGGCGGGCGCGATCAATGCCGGGCTGCTGGCCGTGAGCATTCTTGCCGGTCACGATCCCGCGCTCGCCAAACGCTATGCGGCATGGCGCTCGAAGCAAACCTCCAGCGTGGCGCTGCGGCCTGAATGAAAGTTGTCCCCCCCGGCTCAACCATCGGCATTCTCGGCGGGGGACAGCTTGAGCGCATGACGGCGCTGGCCGCTGCCGCGCTCGGATACAAGACGCACATCTATTGCCAAAGCGACAGCGAACCCGCGGCGCAAGTCAGCAGCCGGGTTACGCTGGGAAGCTTCGCCGAATACGCGGCGCTGTCGCGCTTCGCCCGCGCCGTCGATGTCGTGACGTTCGGCTGGGAAAATCTTCCGCTTGAGACCATCGAGGCCGTCGCGGATATCGTGGCCGTTCATCCCGGCGCGAAAGTCCTGTCGGTGGCGCAGGATCGCGTGAACGAGAAAACTTTCGCTCGCGAGCTTGGCATCGCCACGGCGGATTTCATCGCCGTGAATAGCGCGGCGGAACTGGCGGCGGCTCTGCAAACCATTAAACCGCCCGCGATCCTGAAAACCCGCCGGATGGGTTATGACGGCAAGGGCCAGACGCGGATCATGCCGGGCGACGATCCGGCGGCGGCATGGGATAAAATCGGCGGCGCGCCCGCCATTCTCGAAGCGATGGTAGATTTCGCTTTTGAAATTTCCGTCATCGCCGCGCGCCGCGCCGACGGCGCCACGGCGGTTTATCCTCCCGTGCTGAATATTCATAAAGATGGTATCCTCGCGGAAACTCATGCGCCTGCCGATATTCCGCCCCAGGTTAAACAGCAAGCCGAAGCCATGGCCCTGCGTCTCGCCGAGGCGCTGAAGGTCGTCGGGCTGCTGGCGGTGGAAATGTTCGTCTTAAAAAAGCCGGATTCGGCGGGAAACATGGCGCTGATGAATGAAATCGCCCCCCGCCCGCATAATTCCGGCCATTGGACGATGGATGCTTGCGCCACCAGCCAGTTCGAGCAGCTGGTGCGGGCGATCTGCGGGCTGCCTTTGGGTTCGACGGAGGCTTGCGGCCACGCCGTGATGCATAATCTTATTGGCGATGATGTGAAAAATTGTCTCCAATGGCTGGAGACGCCGAACGCCCATCTGCATCTTTATGGAAAATCCGAAATTCGGACTGGACGCAAGATGGGCCATGTGACGATAGTGAAAACCTAAGACAACGGAGCGCGATATGACTCAGGATCTTAAAGGCAAAACCGCCATCGTCACCGGCTCGACGAGCGGGATCGGGCTTGGCATCGCGCATCTGCTTGCGAAGTCGGGCGCGAATGTCATGCTGAACGGCTTCGGCGACGCCGCCGAGATCGAAAAGACGCGCCAGAGCATCGAAGCCGAAGGCAATGGCAAGGTCGCCTATAACGGCGCCGACGTGACCAAGGCGGATCAGGTCGCGGCGATGGTGGAGGCGGCGAAGGCCGCGTTCGGCTCGGTCGATATCCTGGTCAACAACGCGGGCATTCAGTTCGTTGCGCCGGTCGAGGAATTTCCGCTGGAAAAATGGGACGCGGTGATCGCCACCAACCTGTCGTCTGCCTTTTACGGCATCCGCAGCGCGTTGCCGGTGATGCGCAAGGCGGGCTGGGGGCGGATCATCAATATCGCCTCGGCGCATGGTCTGGTCGCCAGCGCGCAGAAGATCGCCTATGTCTCGGCCAAGCACGGCATCGTCGGCATGACCAAAGTCGTGGCGCTGGAGACGGCGGGGCAGGGCATCACCTGCAACGCCATATGCCCCGGCTGGGTATTGACGCCGCTTGTGCAGAAACAGATCGATGCCATTGCGGCGAAAGAGAATATCAGCGTGCAGGCGGCGTCGGACAAGCTGCTCGGCGAAAAGCAGCCGAGCAAGCAATTCGTCAAGCCTGAAGATATCGGCGGGATGGTGCTGTATCTCTGCTCCGCTTCCGCCGAACAAATCACCGGCGCGGCGCTTTCCATCGATGGCGGCTGGACGGCGGGTTGATGGCCGAGATCGTCAATCTCCGTCAGGCCCGCAGGGGCAAAAAGCGCGAGGCCGAAGCGGGACAGGCCGACGCCAACCGGCTGAAATTCGGCCGCACCAAGGCCGAGAAGAAACACGGCAAGCAACAGGCCGAGCTCGACCGCGCCCGCCATGAAGGGCATCGGGTGGAGGATGAAGAAATATCCTGAAGTTGAAGCGGCAAAGCTTTTTCGGAATGAAATAAACCCCTGTGGCATATAAATCACAAGAATAAGAATGTAAGAACGTACTACTTGTATCGGGCTAGTCGTTTCCCCATGTCAATTGCACGAACAATAGAGGGAAAACGTCATGCAAAATATGAATTCCACTGAGTATTTAGAGTTTATCGCGAAAAACAATCTCTATCTTTTCTATGAGAAAGATGTTCCTGGGGGAATCACAGGAAAGCGTGATGCCATTACGATGGGAGATAAAGATGGCCGTCGGGCAGGACTTTCTAACCCTTTAGGTTATTCCAATAGTTGCTTAGAACTTCCAATGGAGGTTTTTGAAGATTTTCTTACAGCTTCTTTCGTAAAGAAGACCGACGAGGAAGATAAAAATGGATCCGCCATGTTTTGTCTAACAGAGGAAGGAAAAGCTCGTGGAATGTCTTAATGCGCACGGCTTATCACAAGAGAGCTATATCGGCGTAATAGGCTCTAAGAATCCTTCTGAATCTTATCCGCCGCCGTTTGCAGATGCACGGCGACTTCGTTCAGCCGGTTGATGACATCGTCGCCGCGGTCGCGCAGCGAGGAGAAGATGTCGGTCATGTTCGTCAGGGCCTGATCGATTTGATCGGGCGGCCCGGCAGCGGCAGGCAGAGGCACGACATTGTTATTCTGGTCGTTGGCGGCATGGCGCGGCAGACGCCCATCCAGCCTGTTCAACTGGCTGGAAATCTGGCCGAGCGCCGACACGATTCCGGACAGCGCCGTCATCAGCTGCGGCGTGTCATGCGCGGGCGCGGTGACCTGCATGGCGACAAATCCGCTCGCCTCTTCGATTTCGGCCAGCTTGCCTCCGATTCGCTCATGCAACTGTTCCGGCATGGAAGCCAGCGCCGCGCCGATATCGCGCCGCCAATCCTCGATTTCCCGGCGCAGACTGTCGATCTCCGTCTTTTCGCCATCCTGGCCGATTTGCGGAATGATCTGTCCCAGTTGTCCCGCCACCTGGCCGAGCGCGCCGGTAAGCTGGTTCAGCGCGGCGAGGCGCTGCGCCATATCTTCGACTTTGCCGTAAATGGCGGTAAGCCGCGTTTCGTTGCGCGTCGCGATCTCGTCGGTGCGCGCCGCCATGTTGTCGATCGCGTCGCCGATTTCACGGTCGAGCCGCGCCAGTTGCCCCTGCATGCCGCCCGCGACGATTTCGACTTTCGTGCCGCCCTCGAGCAGCAGGCGCGTCGCGGAGGTCAGCTGCGTGCTGGCAAGCTCGGCGCTTTCCGCCGCCGCCGCCGTCGCATCGCCCAGGCGGCGCAACTCGCCGTCCGCGATAGCGCTAGCGAGGGCCAACTGCGCCTCGACCCGCGAGATCAATTGCTCGCTCTCGGCGGCCACCCTGCTGAGCCCGGATGCCGCGTCGCCGCCGCTCTTGGTCAATTCGGCCATCAGCTTGTCGTGCTGGCCCCGCATATGGCGCAGCACATGCTCGATCTGTTCGCCGCGCGCGGCGATGCCCGCCGTCGCGCCCGCGAGATTGTGCTGCAAGGCTTCGACGCCGCGCAGCATCCCGTCCAGGCGCTTGCCGCCGCTGTCGACCTGCTTGGCGAGGGACGTGTTATGCTGCATCAGCCCGTCCACGGCGCTGGCCATCATGCCGGCGCTGGCTTCGGTGCGGACCGACAGATCGGCGATCCTGTCGGCGACGTCGGCGGTCAGCGTCATGCGCGAGGCCGCATGATCGAGCATGGCGCGCAAGGCTTGCTCGGCGTCGCCCATGGTCGTGAGGATTTCATTCATGCGGCTGCGGGCGACTTCGTTGGTCTCGGTCAAAACTTTGCCGCCGTTACGGAGCATGGTGATCGCCGCGAACATGCGCGCCGCGAGGTCTTCGCCTTCGCGCGCGAATTTCTGGCCGACGACATTGCTGAACTGCGCCGCCTCATGCATCGTCTTGTTGGATTGCTGCAATTGCTTGAGCGTGGATTCAGTCTGCTTTCCGGCAAGGCGCACGATCTCCGTCAGGGTTCCGGCGCGCTCCTCAAGCTTCGGCAGCACGGCGGCAAGCTGCCCGATCGCCTTGTCCTGAGTCCGCTGCAGCGATCCGGCCGATTGCTCCATATTCCCCTGCAGCAGCTGCAATCCGGCCATGCCGCTGCGCACGGCTTGAGTTAATTCCTGCAAATTCCGCGACAGGCCTTCGGCGGTTTCCTGCGCGCTGGCGCGATGATGGTCGCTGTCGGCCTGCAGCCGCACGACGGTCTCGCCCACGGCATGCAGCGCGTTCATCATGGTTTCCTGCAGCAGCGCGAACAGCCCTTCGCTCTTGCCGTTGAATTTCAGATGGGCGGGGCCGTCGGGCGTGGCGATGACGGCATCCGGAATTTGCGCGAAATACTGCCGCGTCTTGTCGGCGCTGCGGGCCAGCGCGCCGATGGCGTCGGTGCGCTCTTGTCCCCATATCGGCGCGGTTAGATCGCCGTCGCTCATATTCTCGATGCTTTGCGCGAGCTGGGCGAGGGGAACGGCGAGGTCGCGGGTGAGCTGGCGGTAGAGCTCGAAAGCGGTCAGGCCCGCCGTCACGGCTCCCAAAATCGTCAGCCAGACCAGGGTCGTCATGTGCGACGAAGGCGGCATATTGTAGCTGATGAACATCGCGCCGCCGGTCATGGCGGTGATGGCGATAACCACGGCGGCGAGCAGCCAATAACTGCGTTTCGTCAGCAAGCTTGGACTATCGGTTTGGGTCATGATGGGCATCCGGCAATAGGGCGAATCAGATTCCCAAGTGTCATGGAAAACCAGCCGGAAGGCAAATCCAATCCCTCCGGCTGTTTCCCTTAGAAACTGTAGCCGACAACGAGCTTGAACTGCACCGGGGCCGCAAGCTGATTGCCGTTGAAATCCTCGAAAACCGGGATCTCAACGTCGCCATACAGCTTCACCGCTTTGAAGGCGTATTCGATGCCGGGCGAAATCAGCAGCCGCCGGTAGCCGCTGTTCGACGGGTCGCCGTTCGGGCCGCCGTCGCGCAGGCGGTAAGAGCCGATAAGCTGCAGCAGCGGGGAAAGCTTGCCCGCGCCGCCCAGATCGATCCCCTTGTTGTAATAGCTGCCGATGGCGGCATTGGTTTCGGTGCCGGGGCGGTAGCCGTCCTGGGTGATGAAAGGGCGGTCCCATAGGATGTTGGCGAACCAGTTGAACATGCCTTTTGTGTCGAGCGCGCCCATGTGATAGGCGCCGAGCAGCATATTGACGCTGCCCGTGCCGGTTTGGACATCGCGCTCGAAGCCGGGATAGGTATAATCGCCCGTCGGCAATTTGACGCCGAAGGTGACGCCGGTGGACATGTCGCCTGAGAATCCGGAATAAACGCCCCGCAGCTTCACGTCGCCGAAAGCGGCATGCTGGATGTCGTTGAGGTCGCCGCTGTCCTCGTCGGCGGACCTGACGCGGCGCTCGACGTAGGGAATTTCCGCTATCGCGCCCCAACTGCGGCTGAACATATATTCCGCGCCGAAGGTATAGAAATCGCTGCGGATTCGCCGGTCTTCGTTATCGTCTTCCGGCGCGGCGGACATCCCGCTCCGGTTTTGCTTCTGGCTCATATGGTCGTATTCAATCCAGGCGCGGCCTCCTTCGCCGGTCGGCATCATGGTGCCGGTGCCGACATCGAAGACGCCGCAGCCGCAGGCGCAGGCTAGGGCGGCGTTCGGCATTAAACCGGCCAGCAAAGCGATAGCTGGCAATAGGCGGTGGAACAGTTTCATAGGTATCTCCTGAATGCATGGGTGCATGAATGCGCCGCGCGGAATGCGCGGCGTCATGGATTTTGATTGTTTGGATGGTTCAGGAGCGGAGAGGCGGCGCGCGCGGCCATGCGGCGGTTACATGCTCGTGCCGCAGTCGAGAATCCGGTTCATGCCGGCGCTTGAAATAAAGGAAAAGGAACGGCACGGCGAACAGCGCCGCCATCGCGGGCGGCGCGAAGCTCGACGCTTTCTCGAACGGACAAAACTGGAAATGTTTTTCGGCTTGATGCTCGCCGCCGTCTTTTTTCGGATCGGTTTTGTTGAGGTCTTGATCGACGTAAATCTGCTGCGCGCCATAGGCCGAGCATATCGTAATCTTGACGATGCCCTGCCGCAGGGCGGCCATATCGGGCATGAATCCCAGCGGCATCGCCGCCTTGAGCAGCAGCAAAGCGCCAAGCAGATAAATCAGCGGGCGGTTGAGGAGGGCGGAGCGCATGACGCGCCATATAACATGATCGCGGCTCATGTCAAAGGCTGCCTATAAACCCCTGAAAACCATGCGGATTTGGTGTGTGGGAAATTTCCACCATATTATACATTGCATACCCAAAACGAATCGGGTAAAGCGGAAATGAGGACAAAATGAGTTCGGGGTGCGATATCGCGCAGTTAAGCAGGTCAGTCCTCGCCGACAAGCCGGGGATGGTGTGCGTGATTAAGGTCTATATGGATGAATCTGGCATTCATGACGACTCGCCGGTTGTTTCGGTCGGGGCCTATCTTGCGCGCCCGAAAGAATGGGGTGAGTTTACCAAGAAATGGAAGTGCGCCATACGTCCCATTAAGTGCTATCACGCCACCGATGCCGCGAATCTGAGGGGTGAGTTCAAGGGATGGAAAACCGAAGATGTAACCGAAATTGTTAAAAGGGCACTTCCCATTATCCCGCAATATACAGCTATGGGATTTGCGGTCGCCATTAACTTAAACGATCTAAAGCAAGCCATGAACGGGAAGCGTGGCCTATTGAAAGTTCTGGGGTCACCATATAGAGCCTGCCTGCTTTGGACTATCGCCCTAATCATGGCCGAGAAAAATAAGAATGAAAGCATGGAGCGGATTGCCTTCTATCATGAGATAAACAACATGAGAGAGGACGCTCTTAAAGTCTATGACCATGTTCACAATACCATGAATCCGAATAGCTCTATCATGAGCTTTTCGTTTGGAGCCAAAAAAGACTATCCCCCATTGCAAGCAGCCGACGTTCTTGCCTATGAAGCTAACAAGCGGCTGCGAAATATAGCCGCGTCAAACCGTCGTGCTTTTGACGCGCTTAAACCAAATAGCGGAAAATTCGTTCTTAAATATTATGATCAAAGCAATATGGACTTTTTGATTGGAGAATTGGAAAAACTCCCCAAATATCAATCTCCGCGCCCATCATCGCACGCCAAGGCTTGAAGCGCATATCGCGACAGCAGAAAGGATAACAATTAAAACTGTTGAGATGATGATGATTCTCCATCCTGATTTTATGCGTTCTATCCAAGGGAATTTTTTGACACCACGATCTTTAATGTAGAGGGTGGCAAAAATGACAGCCATACAAACAGTCATCAATCCAAGAGCCGCCAATTTCCTAACAAAAATTTCCCAATGTTCGGAAATCCAATAAAACGCAAACCACAGAAGCCCAATGATAAGGATTGCAGCCACGGCAAAAATCGCCAGCACAAAAGACAATTTGATGATGGCCGCAGTGAAATCTCTTCCCCATACTAAGGTAATCAGTATCAGGCACAAAAGAACAGCTATGACAAAAAGCATAGTTCGCACTCCCCCATCTGGTGATCGGGGAGTGATAAGACCTGTCATTGGAAAGGCCGCGCATGTCTTTAGACTTTCGCCCTGAACATACACATGCGCCTCCCCGACCATACGGTGGGGAGTGCGAAGACGGTCACACAAAGCCGCCAATGACAGGGGTTTATCAGACCCCAGCGCCGCCTTTTAGCGGACACGGAAGGGAATTTTAAGGTCTATGGCCTGGGAGTCAAGTTCGGGCGGATTTACCGGACTTTACAGGCACAATCTTCCTGAAAGCCTTCTCGAAGCTTTTTCCGGATTCATCCGCGCCAAGCTTCCGAGCGGTTTCTATGAACCGCTCGGCTTGGGCTTTATCTTTGGTTTTGGGCCGAACCTTTTTGGGTTTTCTAGCCATGAAGGCTTATCCTGCAGCAGTCGTTCGATAAGTTAGCCGCTTGCCCATGACGCCCTTTACGGCGTTTTCGGTGCGGGTTACATCATCATAACCCAAACCCTTGCGGGCGCTATAGCGAAAATCGAACTCGGCCAGATAGCGGTGCAGATGCTTCTCGCTGCAATGCTGGTAGATACCGCGCATACCGCGCTTGAAGATCGAGAAATAGCCTTCCACGGTATTGCTGTGGATATTGCCCCTGACATACTCGCCAGCCTTATGCGCCACAGTGCCGTGAGCGGCGAATTGCTTGCCGATGCCGGTATAAAGGTTGCTCTCGTCAGTGTAGAGCTTGGCCTTGCGGTCGATATTCGCAGCCAGGATCGGCTCGACAAAGACCTTGCGGTTCATCGGGACATGAAATGACCGCGCCGGGCCGTTACGTTCGACCAGGGATATAATGGTGCGCTTGCTGCTTAAGGCGGCTTTGCCGAGCCGGGTGCGCTTGGTGACGGTATCCTTGTCGCCGTAATAGGTTTCGTCGGCTTCAACGACTTCCCCGCCACCGCCCATAGGAGGAAGCCCGTTGATCTTCATGGCTTCCCTGATCCGGTGAGAAAGGAACCATGCAGATTTCAGGGTAATGCCCAAAGTCCGGTGAAGCTGGTTGCTGCTGATCCCCTTCTTGCTGCTGCACATTAAAAAGATGGCCTGTAACCAGATATGCATTTTGATATGAGAGGACTCAAAGATAGTCCCGACCTTCACGGTGAACGGCTTGCGGCACTGGTAGCACTTGTAGCATCCAATGCGGGTAGATTTGCCCTGCATCTTGGATATGCGCTCCACGCCGCCGCAATGCGGGCAGATAACCCCATTCGGCCATACGCGGGCTTCAACCCACGCATAGGCCGCTTCTTCATCGTGGAAATGTTTTTCGTTCAGGACTGACATGGCTGGCTCCGTTTGATGAAGCCATTATATCAGAAATTATGGGTATGGCAAGTATAATATGGCGGAAATTTCCCTTGATTTTAATTTTGTCTTGAGTTATTGACTATCCCCAGAGGGCTTGCGCTCAAAATCAGCCATTCATCATTTTAATAAAAACTATAGGGATCGATATCGATCTGCAGTTTGACGGCGCTCGGGATTTTGATCGCGCCGAGCCAGCCATGCAGCAGCGCCTGAAGGTTCAATTCCTTCGCCGCGATCAGCAGTAGACGCCGCCGGTGCTTGCCGCGCAGCATCGCAAGCGGCGCGGGCGCGGGGCCGAGCAATCGCAGCTTTTCATCTTGCGGCGCGCTGCGGACAATGAAAGCGGCGGTTTGATCCACCTCGGCGGCGTTCGCGCCCGACAGGATAATCGCGGCAAGTCTGCGAAAAGGGGGAAGGGCGTAAGTTTGGCGCTCGTTAAGCTCGGCGGCGATGAACTCCGCCCGGCGTCCGCTCGCCAGCGCCTGCATGACCGGGTGCTGCGGCTGATAGGTCTGCAGGAACACGCGCCCGGCTTTGGCGGCGCGGCCGCTGCGCCCCGACACCTGCTGCAAAAGTTGATAACACCGTTCCGCTGCGCGCGGATCGCCGCCCGACAGGCCGAGATCGGCATCGACCACGCCGACCAGCGTCATTTCGGGAAAATGATAGCCCTTGGCCATGATCTGCGTGCCGATCAGAATATCGAGCTTGCGGCCATGGACTTGATCGAGAATCCCGGCGATAGCCTGCGGGCTGTCCAGGATATCGCTCGACATGATGGCGCTGCGCGCATGGGGCAGCAGGGTTTTGACTTCCTCGGCGATGCGCTCGACGCCGGGACCGCAGCTGGCGAAGTGATCTTTCGTCTGGCATGCGGGACAGGCGGGCGGCTGCGGCGTGGTATAGCCGCAATGATGGCATTGCAATTTGCTCGTCCGCATATGGGTGACGAACCAGGCGGAGCATTGCGGGCATTGCAGGCGGTGGCCGCAGGTGCGGCAGAGCGTCAGCGGCGCATAGCCCCGGCGGTTGAGGAACAGCATCGCCTGTTCTCCCGCCGCCAGCGTTTGGTGCAAGGCGTCGAGCAGCGGCGCCGAAAGCCATTTCGTCTTCGGCAGGTTTTCCGTCCGCATGTCGATCAGGCGGATCGCGGGCATCGTTGCGCCGCCGAACCTGTCGGGCAGCACGACGCGGCGGTAACGCCCGCTTTCGGCGTTGACGTGGCTTTCCAGCGACGGCGTGGCGCTGGCGAGGATGACCGGGATTTTTGCGTGATGCGCGCGCGCGACCGCCATGTCGCGGGCATGATAGATCACGCCTTCCTCCTGCTTGTAGGCCGCCTCATGCTCTTCATCGACAACGATCAGGCCGAGGCTGGCATAGGGCAGGAACAGCGCCGAGCGCGCGCCGACGATCAGTTTGGCTCCGCCTTTGGCAATGGCCCACCAGTTGATCCTGCGCTGGCGGTCTTTGAGATCGGAATGCCAGACCGTCGGCTGCGCGCCGAACCGCGCCGCGAAGCGCTCCAGCATCGCGGTGGTCAGCGCGATTTCCGGCATCAGCACCAGAGCTTGCTTGCCCGCGCCCAGGCAGGCGGCGATGGCCTCGCAATAGACTTCGGTTTTGCCGGAACCGGTGACGCCGTCGAGCAAAACAGGCTGCGGCTGTTTTTCAGCAAAGGACGTGCGCAGAATGGCGGCGGCGTCCTGCTGTTGCGACGTCAGTTGCGGCGTATGGTGGTGCGCGACGGGCGGCGCGGTTTCGGGGGCGTTCTTCGGCAGTTTAGGCAGCTTCGTGCCCATCAGCGCCATTTTCAGCATCATCCCCGGCGGCGTCATATTGTAATGCGCCGACCACAGCAGGAATTGGGTGAAGCTTTTATCCAGCGCGGGCAGGGGGGCCGGTTCGATGATGGATTTGATCTTGTCGTGGGCAAGGGTTGTGCCGGTCTTTTCCGCAAGGACCAACCCCGTCAACTGGCGCTTGCCGAACGGCACTTCGACCAATCCGTTGGGCGCGATAACCCCCGGATCGCCGAAATAATCGAAGCTTCCCGGCAGCGGTACGGGGAGCAGAACGTCATATATGGCGTTAGCTGAATTCATGCGCTAGATTAGCCCATCGATCATTCTTCGTACAGGAGCCTCCACCATGAAATTTTTCGTCGATACCGCCGATTTGAACGATATCAAAGAGCTTGCCGCCACGGGGCTGCTCGACGGTGTGACCACGAACCCGACGCTGATCGCCAAGAGCGGGCGCAATTTCATCGACCTTATCAAGGAAATCTGCGCCGTGGTCAGCGGCCCGGTCAGCGCCGAAGTGGCCGCGACCGATTTCGACACGATGATGAAGGAGGGCGAATATCTCGCCAAGCTCGCCAAGAATATCGCGGTCAAAGTGCCGCTGACTCCGGCGGGCCTGAAAGTCTGCAAGACGCTATCCTCCAAGGGCACGATGGTCAATGTCACGCTGTGCTTTTCCTCGGCGCAGGCTTTGCTGGCCGCCAAGGCGGGCGCGACGTTCATCTCTCCCTTCGTCGGCAGGCTCGACGATGTCGGCCAGGACGGCATGGAACTGATTGCCGATATCTGCCAGATTTATGAGGCATACAGCTTCAAGACCGAGGTGCTGGTCGCGTCGGTGCGCCATCCGATCCATCTCGTAGAGTCCGCCAAGCTGGGCGCGCATGTCGCCACCATGCCGCCTTCGGTGATCAAGCAGCTGTTCAATCATCCGCTGACCGACAAGGGCTTGGCGCAGTTCGTGGCCGACTGGCAGAAGACGGGGCAGACGATTTTGCCTGCGGCATGAAGGGCTCGATCTCGCTTTGTCTTATTCTATTGATGGCGAGCCTCCCGGCGCCGGTTGGTGCCGCCGACGGGCCGGTATTCGGTGAGAATTTCGGCATCAATGTCAAGAACGAGCGGATCACCCCCGCCGAAGCGGAAAAGATAGCGGCTCTGGGCATCGGCACGGTGCGAATCGCGATCAACTGGAATCATGTCGAGCGCGAGCGCGAATATTACGATTGGGAAGTGCCGCTGCCCGGCTGGCATCGCCTGTCCGGCGACGAAGACTGGCCGGATTATAGCTATGACGGCATTATCGCCATATTGCGCGAACGCGGCTTGCATGTTGCCGTCACGCTGATGCGCGGCAACCGGTTTTATACCGGGCCGGATGTCGATACGACCGACGGCGGCAAGACGCGCCGTATGTGGGCCGCGCCGCGCACGCCGGAGGCTATCGACGGCTTCGCCAAATTCGCGGCGGCGACTGCCAGGCATTACAGCGAGCTTTACGGCCCGGACGCCTTCACCTGGCTGGTGTGGAACGAGCCGGACGCCAATACGGGATTTCCGCCGCAAGCCGATGCCGCCGTGTTCGGCGAATTGCTGGAGAAAAGCTGCGCGGCGATCAAGGAGGCCGTGCCGTCGGCGCGGGTGATGGGACCCGCGCTGGGCGCTTACGGGAACGGAGAAATCCGTCACGAATTCATTCTCGGCATGTTCGGGCGGGCCAATCCATTGCGCTGCCTGGACGCTTTTACGATCCATCCCTACCGTCCTTTCGCGCCGGAAACGGCGGTGAAGGATTACAGGCGGGTAAGAACCGAGCTTTTGCCGTGGCAGCCCGCGAAGCCCGTGCCGGTGGCGACCGACGAATGGGGCTACAGCATCAACAAGAACGATATCCCTCATCGCGTCGAAATCTGGCGAGATTTCAGCGGCGAGGAACAGGCCGCGCTCATGCTGCGGATGTATCTGACCAATCTTGCCGAGAAATTTCCGCTCACGGTGGTGTACGAATGGCGCGACAGCGGCCGCGATCCCAAGGATTACGAACATAATTTCGGCATGGTGGATTATGACGGCGAGGACAAGCCGGCTATCGCGATGATGCGTTATGTGTGGCCGGAGCTGAAGGGGCGGGGACTGGAAAGCATGGCGAAGGGCCGGAGCTGCTCGCCGCATGAGCATTTCTTCCTGTTCGGACCCCGTAGCGGCGATAAAACGAGGGTGCTGGCGGCTTGGACGGATGATGAAGCGTCCTCCGCCGTCATCGAAGGGGCCGGGGAAGCGAAGGATATTTTCGGAAAATCGGCGGTCCGGCCAAGGCGAAAGGCCATTCCGCTGAGCGGGGTGCCCGTATTAGTGAAGCTGGACCATGACAAATTGCCCGTAATTGCCTGTAAGGGCTCGTAAATTTGGCATGACAGCTTAGGGTAAAGTCTGCTACCTAAAGCGCGCGAATTAACCCGTGGAAAAAACTTATTGATTAAATTCCATCTCCCAGCCGTATCGTGAATATTCGTTATCGATTAGTGCTTTAGCTCGACGGGCTCAGAATAAATTGAGGAGTAAGGCGATGACATTGCCGGTGGTCGGCATTTTTCTGGAGAATCTGCATGGCGGCGGCGCGGAAAAGCTAACCGTGGTCATCGCCAATGCGTTGGCGGCGCGCGGCTATCCCATAGAAATGCTGCTGTGGGAAGCGACCGGCACTCACATCGACAGCCTTTCGCCGCAAGTGAAAATCATCAATCTATCTGAACAGGGCCGCGCCTCGCCGTTTAGGGTTCTCGCCGCGCTCATGCGTTATTTGAGGGATCGGCCCCCGGCGGTTTTCTTTACGCATCTCGAACGTCCGTCGCTGCTGGGGATCGTCGCGTCGTGGTTCGTCGGCTACCGGCATATCGTGCCTTGCGTCCATGTCGATTTTAACGGCTATGCCATGATCGACTATCGGACGCGGCGCACCTTCCTCAAATATCTTGTCGCCTTTTTCTACCGATTCACGGACGCCATTCTGGCGGTTTCGGATGGCGCGGGCCGGTCGGTGCGCAAATTGGTGGGCAAGCGTCCGCGTATTTTTGTCGTGAAGAACGGCTTCGACTTTGACCGGCTTCGGCATGACATGGCTGCGGCAATCGATTTTCCGTGGCTCAATAATAAAGACGCGCCGGTTTTTGTGGGCTGCGGGCGGTTGGTTCCGCAAAAGGAATTCGACGTCTTGCTGCGCGCCTTTGCGGCTGTGCGTCGCCGGCAAGCGGCGCGATTGATTATCCTTGGCGAAGGGCCGCAGCGTCACAGGCTTGAGGCGCTCGCGCGCCAGCTCGGCGTCGAGGGCGATGTCGCGATGCCTGGATATATGCAGAATCCGATGGCATGGTTCTCGCGTAGTGATGTATTCGTGCTCTCCTCGAAGGTCGAGGGGTTTGGCAATGTGCTGATCGAAGCGTTGTTTGCCGGTATGGAGGTGGCGAGCACCGACTGCCTGTCCGGCCCCTCGGAAATTCTCCAGGACGGACAATATGGCGATCTGGTGAAAGTCGGCGATGTCAAAGGCATGGCCGATGCGATGGGGAACGCGCTCGACCGCCGGAAAACCAGGGCCGAAGACCATGCGGCGCAGCTGAACGCCTATTTGAAGGATAATTATGCGATCAGCAACATGATCGACGGTTATCTGCATCTGATAGAAGAAATAGCCGCCGAGCCCGTGGGCGTCGGCTCGCGCGGCAGGCCGGGCGCGGCGGCAGCCGCCATGATGGGAAAAGCGATCCTTATGCTGTTCAGGACTTGATCGATGGCCGCATTTCATAACCTCTCATCTATTTTCGGCGGGCTTTTCAAAAGCGAGCCCAGCCCTCAGGTGCGGATGATTCATACGGTGGTGTGGATCGCCGCCTATCTGGTGATTTTCTATGTCTTCCGCAGCGTCCTCCCGGAGAAGTTCTTCCGCGACGCCGAAGGTCTTGCGCAGATGATCCAGACCCAGAAAATCGATGCGAACGCGTTCGGCTCCATGGTTATCTTCTATAATGCCATGCCGTCATGGTTGGTTCCGCATTTGCCTGCGATCGTGGGCACCTTGTCGCTGGCCGTCGTCCTTCCCTACATACGCAGCTATTGGATCATGCTGCTGATGCCCTTCCTGTTCTACCCCTTCGTCGTCTTCAATTTCATGGCGCCGTCCAAGGAAACGCTGGTCGGGATCATGGCGCTGATCGTCTACCGGCTTTGCCGCAATCCTCATTGGGAGATTCCGGCGTTCGTCGGCATCGTCCTCATGTATGCGCTCTATGGCGCTCTGGTGCGGCCTTATTACCTTCTCATTCTTGTCTTGTTCATGGGCTTTATCTTCATGGCGCGCACGCCGGTGGCGATATGGCTGCCATGCGTGCTGTTCGTTCTGGTCGGCATGATCTTCCTGCCCAAGGAAGTATTCTGGGAAATCCAGTCGTCGCGGGACATGTATGCCTTGTCGCAATCCCAGGCAGCCGGAGGCCATGTCGTACGGACATATTTCTATAATCTCCTGCCGCCGATCAATGTGCTAAATTTCTTCATCAATACCGTATGGGGCGTTCTTGTGCTTGTCTGCCCGTTCCTGGTCGCCTTTACGATTAATGAGTTGGTGATGATGCTTAATGTGGCGCTTTATGCTTCGGCGGCTCTGGCGGGTTTCTCGAAGATGCAGGGCGCGGCCCGTCTGCCGTATGTGTTGTTTATGGCGCATATTCTGACATTGGCGCAATTCGAGCCCGATCTTGGAAGCTATTTGCGCCATTTCTCCAGCGTCTTGGTGCTGATTGCGCCCGGATTCCAGTTCCTGTTCCGGGTGAACCAGAAACAGCCGGCGCAGGCGCAAGCCGCCGCCGCGCTTTCATGATAGCCGCCTATGACAATTCCCTTGTATAGACATAACTTAGAAACTAGCGTCTGAGCCATGAACCCCGATAACGCGCCTCGTTTTATTTCCATGACTTCGGCCCGCAGCATGGAGATTCTGTGGGCGGTCGTATGGCGCGGCGTGCTGTATAGCCTGATCGCCTTGGCCGTCACGGCATGCGGCGTTTATATTTTCGCCCAGACGGCATGGGAGTTCTTTCTGAACGATAGTTTAAGGCTGGATCGCGAGGGAGCCGTCTCCCTGTTTTTCCTGCTTTCTTTTCCCGCCTTCATCCTTGGATGGAGCATGGCTGTCCATGTCGTGCTCCGCGAGCGTTTTTCCGATTTCGAGATCGCGCTTCTGGCCATGGACAGAAAGCCGTCCCGCAAGTTCAAACGCAAGTGACATGCCCGACTGCCACTTAATTTATTAAGTATTTCCTTAATCTTATTTTTTAAACTCATGTCCTAAAAACTCTAGATTAGGGCAGCAATGTCTATAGGCTTAAATCCAGGCGCGCCGGAACATATCGCTATTTTCGTCGAGAATCTTGAGGGTGGCGGGGCTGAAAAGATCGTCGCCACGCTGGCTAATTACGTCGCGGAAAAGGATCTCGATGTCGATATGGACCTCGTCATGCAAAATGCGCGGGGGCATTTCCTGGCCTCTATCGTTCCGCGAGTCGAGCGGTTCGATATAGCGGCGGAAGGGATATTCTACCCCTTCCGCGTTCTTAAATTTCTTGCGGGATACTTGCGGCGCCGCCGTCCCATGATATTGCTGGCGCATATGGAAAAGCCCTCGCTTCTGGCTATCGTGGCCGGGTGTCTTGCCGGCTACGGCAATATCATTCCATGCGTTCATACCGATCTTACGGCCTATGCCCGACTCGAGCATAGAAAGCGCCGCACTTTGCTGCTGCATGCCGTCAAGCTGCTCTATCCGTATGCATCCTGTATCGTCGCGGTATCCGAAGGCACGGCGCAAGTCATGCGCAGCTTGCTTGGCGCCCGGTGTCCTCCCGTCCATGTGGTCATGAACGGTTTCGATTTCGCGGAAATCCGGCGGCTGGCGGCGGCAGAGCCCGACCTGCCGTGGCTTCGGCAAAAAACCGCGCCGGTGATCATGGCCTGCGGCCGCCTGGTGCCGCAAAAAGGCTTCGACATATTGCTGCGCGCTTTCGCCGAGCTGCACAAGACAATGCCGTCGCGCCTCGTAATTCTCGGCGATGGGCCTATGCGACCGGCGCTGCTGGCGCTCGCCGAAGAACTGGGGATCAAGGATGATGTCGCGCTGCCCGGCTTTGCGGCCAATCCCTATCCTTGTTTTGCCCGCGGCGATCTGTTCGTCCTGTCCTCGCGCGTCGAAGGATTATCGAATGTGCTGATCGAAGCCTTGGCCGTGGGAACGCCGATCGTCAGCACCGACTGCCCGCCCGGCCCGCGCGAAGTTCTGGCCGGCGGCAAATTCGGGCGCTTGGTTCCTGTTGACGACGTTCAGGCGATGGCCGAAGCCATGAAAGAAGAATTGCAGCGTCCGAAACCGTCGCGGCCGGACGCGGCGCTGGAGGCTCATTTGCAGTCCTATTCGGTTGACAGCATGGTCAAGGGCTATATGAAGATATATGAGCAAGCGAAGCGCGCCCGCATGAAGAAACCTGTATAAATCAACGGAGTGGTGTTTGGAAAAGCTAGCCCGCGCCTTTTTTTACAGCCTGCCCGACGAATGGGCGCTGCAGCTGCTTTACTTCAAGGTATTCGGCCGTTTTGCGAATTTGCGCCACCCCAAGGGCTTTCAGGAAAAGCTCGTCTGGAGAAAGCTATATCAGCGCAACCCGCGTTTCACGCTTTTTGCCGACAAGGCGGCGGTCAAGGATGAGATCGCCAGGCTGGTCGGGCCGCAACATGTCATTCCCACTTTATGGACCGGAACCGATCCCGAGGACATTCCCTTCGATACGCTCGAGCCGCCCTATGCCATCAAGACCAATCACGGCAGCGGCGGCCATTTCTTCATCCGCAAGGCGGAGGATATCGACAAAAAGAAAATTTGCGCGAGCATGCGGCAGCAGTTGGCGCTCCGTTACGGGCATAGGCTGCGCGAATGGGCTTATCATGATATTTCGCGCAAAATTTTAGTGGAGCGCATGCTCGTCACGCCGCAGGACGCGCCGCCGGAAGACTACAAATTTCTGGTTTTTCATGGACGGGTGCGGGCGATCCAGATCGATCACGACCGGTTCACCAATCATACCCGCGCTTTCTATGACCGGGACTGGAAGCGGCTGCCCTTTACCGGCCTGTATCCCGCGCCGGATTTCCTTGCGCCGCGCCCGGCAATGCTCGAGGAGATGATCGCGGTCGCGGAAAAAATCGGCAGCCAGTTCGATTTCGTTCGCGTCGATCTGTATCAGATTCCTCCGGCGGTCTATTTCGGGGAAACGACATTTTATCCGGGCGGCGGCATCTATGGCTTTCAGCCTCGCGAATGGGAATTGAAAATGGGCGAATTGTGGAAAATCGACACCCTGTAATCCCATGAAAAAAGACCGCAAGAAAAAATCAAGGAAAGAGGAAGAAGATGCCGACGCATGGAGAGACCGCCTGTTGATGGGACTTATCCTCATGCTGCTGGTGGTCGGGTTGTGCATGCTGTTTTCGTTCAACACGCCCGAACGCCCGCTCGAATGCAGCGGCCCCGGCGGATCGCTGCTGGCTTTCGGATCGTGCAAGGAGCGATGATCAGTTCGTCATCGCGCTTTGCGACAGAACGCGCAGCGCGTCGGCCAGTTCGTGCTGTTTGCGCTCGACCGCCGCTTCGCCTTCCCGGATAGCCTCTTCCGCGCGGTCGAATTCCAGAAGGCCGATATGCCCCAGGCGCGGCGCGATATGCACGTCGGGGGGATCGCCGGCAAGGCGCGAGCGCGTGATGCGATCCTGCATGATGTTGAGCGAGGCGGTCATGACGCCGAATAGGCTTGGCCCGTCATAGTCGCGGCGGAATATACGCCGCGTCAGATTGTCCATGAGGCTCATTTTGTTTTCGAGCTCGGCGGTGCTTTCGATGATTTTCAGCAGGTCGAATCCCGCCGCCGTGGGAATGGTGGATTCGGGGCGGCGCGCCTTGCCGATAATATCGGCGTTGATGTTGACGGCGATGACCATGTCCGCGCCCAATGCTCGGCAGACGCCGACCGGCAGCGGGTTGATGAGGGCCCCGTCCACCAGCCATCTTCCGTCATGCAGAATGGGAGGGAATACGCCGGGCAGCGAGAACGACGCGCGCATCGCTTCGGCAAGTCCGCCTTCCTGGAGCCAGATTTCATGGCCGGTCACGAGGTCCGTCGCCACGGCGGCGTAAGGCACCGGCAGGTCCTCGATTTTCAAGCCGCCGATATGGCGTTTGACTTCGTCGAGCAGGCGCTGGCCGCTGATCATGCCGCCGCTGCGCACTTTGAGGTCGAGAAAGCTGACGATTTTTCTTTTGTTGAGGCCGAGCGACCAAGCCTCGAGCTCCTCCATTTTATCGGCGAGATAGATGCCGCCGACCAGCGCGCCTATCGAGCATCCGGCGATGATATCGAATTTGAATCCCAGGCGCCTGAGCGCCCGAATCACGCCGATATGGGCCCATCCGCGAGCCATGCCGCTGCCCAGCGCCAGGCCGATTTTCCGGCGGTGCAAAGCCTTTGGAGGGAAGGGGCGTCCGTCATCCATGCTCTGTCTCTGACCCACAAAAGGGCTGTCTATTCACGCAATAATCTCTATGATAGGCGCGGGACGTAAATAAACCGCTTAAGCTGCTTTTTTTGCGTCTGCGAACGACGAAAGCGGGTTCTTTTGCCTTCTTCCATATTTGTGATGAAATGAACGGAAAACCAGCGCCTTCCCTGCAATTAATCGCACGCCTGTTTCGCGGCTATCTGCGCCCATATTTGAGCCAGGTCGCCATGGCCGTCTTCTTCATGGCCGTGGCGGCGGCGATGGCCGGCGCGCTGTCATTCATGATGCAGATGATCATCGACCAGGTGGTCATTCCGCGCGACGAGGTGCGCCTGGTCGAGGTTGCCGTGGGCATCATCGCCGTCTTCGCGCTGCGCGGATTCGCGACCTATGGGCAGACGGTCATCATGAACAAGATCGGCCAGCAGATCGTGACGAATGTCCAGCGCGAGCTTTACCGTCATATGCTGCGGCTTGATCTGGCGTTCTTCCATGCCAACGCTTCCGGCGCGCTGCTTGCCCGGCTGACCAACGATGTCGCCGTCATGAGGGTGGCGGTCGCCGAATGCCTTGTGAGCGCGTTTCGCGGGTCGCTGACTTTAGCGGTGCTGGTCGGGGCGATGTTTTATCAGGATTGGCAGCTCGCGATCGGAGCGTTCCTGATTTTTCCGCCGACATCCTGGTTCGTGGCGAAGGTCGGCAAGAAGATGCGCCGCAACGCCGCGAATACGCAGGCGGATATAGGGAAATTCTCGGCCTTCCTCAGCCAGACTTTCCAGGGTGTGCGCCATGTGAAGGCCTATGGCATGGAAGACCATGAGCAGGGCCGGGTGACGGGCATCACCGAAAATATCTTGAGGCTGTCGGTCAAGGGCGTCCGGATCGGGGCCATGACCCAACCGGTCACCGAAATTCTCAGCGGGCTCGCCATCGTCGCGGTTCTTCTCTATGGCGGCATGCAGGTGATTTCGGGCGCGAATACACCCGGCTCTCTCTTTGCCTTCATTACGGCTTTTCTTCTGGCTTATGAGCCGATGAAGCGCATGGCCAAAATGAATTCTCAGTTGCAAGCCGGGCTGGCGGCGGCGGAACGAGTCTTCGAGATTTTGGATATGAAACCGAATATCCAGGACGGATCGTCCGCCATCCCGCTTCAATCCCAGGATTATACCATCGCTATCGATGGCGCGAACTTCGCCTATCCGGATGGAACTCAGGCATTGTCCGGTCTGACGATCGAGGTGCCGCATGGCAAGACTGTCGCCATCGTCGGGCCATCGGGTTCTGGAAAATCAACGATCATCAACCTTATTCCCAGATTCTACGACGTGCAGGCGGGCGCCATCACCATCGGTGGTCAGAACATCAAGGATTTGCAGCTTGCCAGTCTGCGCTCCCATATCGCGCTGGTCAGCCAGGAAACGGCGCTGTTCGACGAGAGCATCCGCGCCAATATCGCCTATAGCAAACCCGATGCGACGGAGGCGGAAATCCAGGCCGCGGCCGTGGCGGCTTATGCGGACGGGTTCATCAGGTCGCTGCCGCAAGGCTACGATACCGTGGTCGGAGAAATGGGGGTCAAGCTGTCCGGAGGGCAGCGCCAGCGCATCGCGATTGCGAGAGCCATGCTTCGCAACGCGCCTATTTTGCTGCTCGATGAAGCGACCTCGGCGCTCGACAACGAATCGGAGCGCGCGGTGCAGGATGCGTTGCGCCGGTTGCAGCGCGGCAGAACCACGATTGTCGTGGCGCACCGCCTCAGCACGGTCGTCGATGCCGATCAGATCGTGGTTCTGGATCACGGGCGCGTGGTGGACCAGGGCACGCATCGCGATTTGCTGCGGCGCGGTGGCGCTTATGCACGGCTTTATGGAAGTCAGAGCGATGGTTTTCAGGGAGATTTAACGGAATCCGGATTACAATCCGAATATGCAAACGGCGAACGTCATTGATCACGGAGGAATGGGCGAACAGGAGCAGGAACTCCGCCGCCAGAAAGTCGGCAGGATGATGCTGACGCTGGTTTTGGCCTACTGCATTTTGTGCATTGCAATGACGTTCGGCCAGCGTTCGCTGATGTATTTCCCCGACCGCGGAGTCTTTAATCCCGCCGCATGGGGCATGTCGGAATTCAGGCCGATGCGGCTTACGACCGACGATGGCCTCACGATCACCAGCTGGTATCATGCGCCGCGCGATGCCTCGAAGCCTACCATCGTCTTCATGCAGGGCAATGCCGGCCATCCGGGCCAAAGGAACTTCAAGGTTCTGCCATGGGTAGGCGCCGGCTATGGCCTGGTCATGGTCGGGTATCGCGGTTTCGGCGTCAATCCGGGCTCGCCGACCGAACAGGGGCTTTACCGCGATGCGAGGGCGGTGCTGAACGATCTTAAGATGCGAGGCATAACGGATCGGAAGCTGATCCTGTATGGCGAGTCCATAGGCACCGGCATTACCGTGCAAATGGCGACCGAATATTCAGCCGCCGGCGTTATTCTGGAATCGCCCTATACTTCGACCGGGGATGTGGGCGCCTGGCGCTATCCTTTCTTGCCGGTTCGTCATCTGATTTGGGATCGCTTCGATTCTCTCAGCAAGATCGCCAATGTGCATATGCCCTTGATGATCATGCATGGCGAAGCGGATATGGTCGTGCCGGCGCAGTTCGGCAAGAAACTCTATGCCGCCGCGAATGAGCCAAAACGCGCCATGTTCATGGCGGGGCTCGATCACAGTACGATCTATGATAGCGCCGTTCACGCGGCGGTTATGGAATTCATGGCGTCCTTGACCCAGGACAAAGAAAGTTCGCGCGCCGGAACCATAACCGCAACGAGCGGGTACGGCATGGAGAAAACTCCTTAAGGCCCCCTATATGCTCGTCGCAATTTAAGAATCGCGATGATTATATGTTTCAGGAAGAATAACGGCAGGTGGGTATGCCGTTGGTCTGATAATAAAACTGCACGGTAACCGGCTTATTTTCCTTAAGCCATACGGGCGCCGTGCATGGAAGCTGGCCAAGGGGCATTATATATTGATTGCCGCGCGGACGCACGCTGACTCCCCTTAATATAGACCCGGCATAATTGCATGCGACCATGGGCATGAAATTTATTTTGTAAAGCTTGCCGCCATAAACCGTTTCGGTTGTTCCTTTTTCAACCGTGAAGCCCCGTAATATTTTGCTCGACATGACCATGCCCGTGGTTTCCAGCGTGCAGTTTCGCGGCACGTCGTCGATTGGAATGCCGAAACTTTGGCCCACTCTCAGGCTCAGCAATTTATCGAAGCCGGAACCCTCTTTTTGATGGATGGTGATTTTGACGCCGCCGGGAGCGGAAGGATCGGCATTTGCCATGCTGAGGTCCATGTCGGATACCGGACGCATGCTGGCGCTAATCTTGTCCTTGAGCTGCTCTTGCGCTTTCTGGCGCGTGACGGCGGCTTGTTTGGCTACGGCTCTCGCGCCTGCAGTACTGTTGCCGCTCTTGCCGGGGAGCCCTCGCTTGAGGGAAGCGGGGGGAACGAATATATTGTAATCGGAGGCCGTGGCCGCTTTATTCTTCGCCGCCTTGTCTTTGTCTGTCGGCTTGGGAGAAAGGCCGAATATGTCGAAAATGAAAGATGATACGCCGCCACCCGTACCGCTTGGCTTCGCCACGACATCCTGCGCATAACTGGCATGTGGCAACAATGAAGCCATGAGGGCAAAGCACGTCACTGCTGCGATCTTCATGTCCCAAACCCCGTTCATACAAAAATACCTAATTAATTTATCATATTGTAGTGGATAGAAAAACATCTTAATTAAGAGAATTCTGTCTTTATATGGTTATGAAACTATGAACGAATTTTTCCGTGAAGTCCGGAGCCTGCGTATTTGGTGCTGTTTTTTCATATTAGCTGGCCTGTTAAGCGGGCATGAGGCCCATGCTGGCGCCGAATCGGCGGACAAGCGTCCTGTATTTGACAGGGCGAGGATAACGGTAAGCGGCGATTCCGGCCCTGAGCAGAATCTTGAGGTCGAGGTGGCCCGAACCGGCGAGCAACAGGCTTACGGCCTGATGTTTCTAAACGAGCTGCCCGGTACCGACGGCATGCTGTTTGTCAGCAAACAGCCCAGAGTCATGTATTTCTGGATGAAGAATACCCTGATTCCTCTCGACATTATCTTTATCGGCGCCGATAGCAAGATCGTGAAAGTCGTTGCCGGGGCAACCCCGCTGTCGACCATGCCGATGAGTTCGGAGAAGCCGGTTCTTATGGCCCTGGAAATTCAGGGGGGGCGAGCCGCGCGGCTTGGGATCAGGCCGGGCGCGAGGGTCGCTTTGCCATAGTTGTTTTGAACGACAAAGCCGCTCCATAGCGAAAATCGCGGAGCTCCCGTTTGCCAAAGTTTGAGAATTAGAGCATAAAAGCGCCAATTGCCTTTAGCATGCATTATCCATAAGGCTTCGGGGCGTAGCGCAGTCTGGTAGCGCGTCTGGTTTGGGACCAGAAGGCCCCCGGTTCGAATCCGGGCGCCCCGACCAGCCTTCGCGAGCGTAGCGAGTGAAGGCTGTCACGCCGTAGCCCAACGGGCGAAGGCGGACTGGCTGCCGCGCTCGCTGCGGCCCGGCAAGCCACCTCTCTCTATCCTTCGCAAAAAGCGTCTCAAATAGAAAATTCCCCGGCGGAAAATCCAGCCGGGGAATGCATTCGGTTATCCAAAATAAAACTGGGACGTCAATCAGTCCGTAGCCATGTCGCACATGGCTTCTTCTTTCCATAGCAACTGGCCGGATGACGTCTTCTCGATATTGCTGACGATTGCGTATGAAGTCGAGTGATGCCGGGGCATGTCCAGCGCGGTATCGCCTTCGGATATTCTTTGAACTTTAAGAGCGGCTTGCGAATGGGGCATAAGTCTCTCCCTGTATCAATGTGTGCGATCACTATAGTACATGCGCGCATGGAGTGCGAATGATTTGATTGCGATCCGTTTCAAAAATATATGAACTGTCATAAAATTTATATCCGTCTCATGGATTTGCGCGCGCAAAAAAATTGCGCGGCTGCAGCATTTCATCGTCATCAATTCGAGGAATTTGTATGCGGCCTGCGCATTCCTTGGCTTCGCTGCGCTATTGCATGTCTTGTTGCAGGCGCTAACCATTCGTGTCGATGTGAAGCCATTGCGGAAAAAAGGGAACTAGTTTTGTTTCGCCGCAATGCAATACGGCCTTGGCGCGCACGGCATCGAGTTTGATCATCGCAAGACCGGCATCGCCCAGCGCGCTGCGCATGACGCCTGCGGTCTGTCCGCCGGCGATGACAGGCGAATCGGGAGCCGGGCAGGGGCCTTCGATCCGCACCGGAAACAGGCGTTTTTTAATCAAGGCGCGATGATAGGTGCGGGCCGTGAGTTCCTGTCCGATGTAACAGCCCTTGGAGAAACTGATCGCGTTCAATTGTTCGAGATTATATTCGAGCAGGATGCTCTCGCCTGGGATCATATCGCGGCTGCCGTCCGGCACGCCGAGAGTCAGCCGAGAATATTCGCAATCATGAAGCACCGCGTCATTGCGCGGCGGCAGCTTCGCGCGCGGCAGGATCATGCGGCGGCCGAGAGCACTCAGGCGCGGATCGGTGAACATGAATCCGTCTTCGTAACGCTGCGCGCGCCCAGGCTCGTCCACCGGCGTTTTATCCGAAGAAATCGCCACGCCATATTCGGCGGAGACATCGGCAATATCGATTTCGCTGCGAAGCTTGTAGCGGCTAAGGCGCTGGATAAGATCACCGATGCGCGCAGCCTCGCAATCCAGCCACAGCGCGTCGCCGGTTTCGATGATGAATAGATCATGGAGGAATTTTCCCTGCGGTGTCAGCAAGATTGCATAAAGGGCGCGATCGGGCCCCGTCAATGCGACATCCTGCGTCACCAGTCCCTGCAGGAATTTCTGGCGGTCAGGGCCGCCGATGGCGACCACGCCGCGGTAATCTAAGGAAGTGAAGGGCATGGCGTTATCATTGGGCAATTCCGCGTTTAAGACAAGCTTAAGATTCCTTCTCTAACCTTCGGAACATGAATGTGAAAAGGCTTAAATTATGTCTGTCTTTATCCGCGCTGGCGCTGGTCGGCGGCTGTAATTCCGTCCATTGGCCGGAGGCGTGGAAATCGAGGAGCGATGTCGCGCCCGCCGAACAGCTGCCGCCGCGCACATGGTGTTACAGCACGTTGGCTAAAGCTGAATGCTATGCGGAGCCGCGTCCGGAACTGGCAAGCCGTTTGATCAATGTCGATCCGCCGCAGCGCCCTGCCTATGCGCCGCCGCCGCTTCCTCGCGCCGCCGCGCCGGTATCTCCGCCGTTACCGCCGGCAGTGGCCGCACCGCCGCCTCCCGTGCCTGCGCCAACGACGGCGCCCGCGCCGCATCCTTCCGCAATGCCGGGGGAATTGCGACCGATGGATATTCATCCATCAAACTAAAATTATTCTCTAGATGGTTTTCCCGTCAGCTGGCCGAACAATCTTTGCGGAGATTGTTCCGGGCGGTCGGGAGAAGGCTGCACGAACGGAGCCAGCGCGGCGGGCAGCTCATGCCGTACCCACGGGGAATGGATCATACGGCTGGTATATAACGTTCCCGGATAAGTCCGGTCGATGCAATAGCCGACTTCACTGGATCGTAGAGCCAGATTGCAGGGAAGGGTGAGCGCGGTCGCGCGGGCCTCTTCCGACCGATCTATATCCTCTTCTGAATAACCGGCGAGGTGGTCGCTGATATTCACGGCCCCGCTATACGAGGTATATGAATTCAGCATTTCGCCGATATCAAAGTTCGCACTACGCTCTCTGGCCATGCAGTCGGCATCTCTCTTTGCTTCCTGCGCGCGCACTTGGTCGCGCATCTGTTCTCGCACATGCTCCTTGGTGGCCTCGGTTCGCGCGCGCAGGGCCTCGGCGAAAGGCTGATCGGAATCCAGGGGAATGCCGATCGCTATATGCAGGACTTCTTTGACGCGGTCGCGATAGGCCTCTTCATAAGTCACGGGAACACCGGTCGTTTCCTTGGAGGCTTCGAGCAGCAATTGATAGGGCGGCAAAGCGCCATTCGGATCGGCCAGACGGCCCGTCAAGGTATGACCCGCGAGGATAAAAGCCTGCCGCAGCAATTGCTCTTCCGATGACAGCCCGGCGACATATTGCTGAACCGCGTCCGACATGATTTTGGGAACCGCTTCCCCGATGGGCGTATCGTGCAGGCTGCCGATTTGCATGTCGGGACTCATATTGCCTGGATCATACTTTTCTCCGATATCCTCCATGCACATCGGCGTGCCGCGCTCCTCGACATAACGGGCATTGTTCAATGCCTGGGCAATGGACGCGTTCGGTTCGATATGGCGTTCGAGCAAATAATAAAGATTGAATACGTCGTCGAGGTCGAGGCGGTTAGTCAGTTTCACGGTGCCTTCGTCTTCATAGAGCCCGGTATGAACAATCCCCTCTCGCGGATAATACTGAAATCTAGGCCGCCTATAAGCTTCACGCTCGGCGGTATTGTCGGTTGGAATGCCAAAGGCAGGGGCAACATCGATAAGAGTTTCAAGGGCCTTCCGTACCGTTTCGCGCAGGCTGCCGAGTTGCTCCGGATTCTTGGGCGTGAAAGATATATTGTAAGTCGTAATGCGTGCTGTCGTAGTCCCGCGATAGTGCTCTTTGTCGACTGTCTCCCGATAAGGGTCGAAATCATCTTCCCCTGAAGTCGGTGCATTGGGAAGATAGGCCGGATTATAGTATCTAGGTTTGATCATGCCGCTGCCGCTGGCGTCGATAGAAATGCCGCCGATCAGCTTCGCGCCATCTTCCAGCGGCGGCGCGTCGGCATGGAACTGGTCGATCGCGGGTTGAAGCCTTTTACGGGCGGCATCCTCCGGCTCAGGATCGAAGCTGCCGATGACGGCCATCGCCCTAGCACGCGCTTCCTCGCATTCTTTGAGTTCGTACAGGCGGGCGAAAAATCGTTCATACGGCATATCGAAGAAAGCTTTATTCTCGACATAGCGTTCATGAAAATCGCTCCAGATCTCCCGGGGTAGCCCGATTTCCGGCGCGGCGCAGATCGTGCCCACGATCACCCGCGCGGCTGCGAAGGAATTCAGATTGTCTGTCTTAATGCTATCGATAAGCTCGCCAATGCCCACCGCGATTTCCGCCGTCTGCGCGGGATCGAAAAAGATCGGCTTGATATGAGGTTTAAGCTTTTCGCGGGCCGCTTCGATTTTTTTCTGTTCGTCGGTCATCTGGCCGTCGACCGTGAAGCCTTCGCGCTTGGCTTGGTCGCCGTTTCGTTTGGCAACTTCTTCGACAAGCCAGCGCGTATCATCGTTCCTGACATGCCCGAAGGGACTGCCATAGCCACTTATATCCATGATCTTGCCGGTTTCGTACAGGACGTCCCATATGCCCTTCTTGCCGTCGCGCCAGCCTTCGAGCAGGGTTTTAAGCTGGGATGAGCGCCGCGCCTCGATTTCCTGGGGATCTTGGTAAAGATTGCGCAAATCGCTGAACATGGCCGAAGTCCCGAAATGATTTAATCAATCGGGAATCAGTATCAAATTGCTGGCGAGGCTGGCAAGCAACTAAAGCCGCTGCCGGGGGGTAGGGGGCGTTTGATTGAGATCGCCCTCATTGCCATGCGCCCTCCATGGCGATACCTTGCGAGAGAGCTTTGATTCGAGCCAATCACTGGTAAACAGGGCAAGTTTTCTATGATACAGACGCGTTCCCGCTATTTTCAGCTTGGCACTATATTTTGGGTTGGGTTCGTCGCGCTCATATATCAGATGTACAGCGTGCGCGTGCTATTTATGTTTTTCGTGGAAAGCACCCACGCCGTAGCGCTGGCTATATCCTCTTTTCTGGGCGGGCTGGCCTTGTCGAGCCTGCTATTTTCCCGCATGACGCGTCACAATACGCGCAGCCGTTCCCTTATATGCCTGATGATGCTGGCCGCCGGCCTTTATGGCTATTTCATTCTGGCTAACTATCAATGGATTCCGGAATGGCTGGATGCCGTGCATCATGGCGTCCACGTCGCATGGCTCGCCAATAGCTTGCATTATGCGATTATCTGGTTTTACGCATTTTTGCCCGCTTTTTTCATGGGGGGCGCTTTTCCCCTCATCAATGGCCTCTATCTCGATTCCGTGGATGAATCGGCGCGCGATACTGGAACAGTTTATTTTTGGGACACGCTGGGGGCTATCGCGGGGTCGTTGATCGGCGGATTCGTGTTGCTGCCGATTATGGGCACGCGCCTGACCGCTGTCGTGGCGGCAGGCATGAATATTTTACTGGCGGCCGGGCTTGTTCCAAGGCGGTTGTATGCCTATCCGATATTATGCGTCTTCGGCATTGCGCTGTTCTTTGAAATCCGCACTCATCCGCCTAATCCCACGCTTTCTCGCGAGACGGCGAAGGCGCCCGCGATCGATGCGGCTCCTCGCGCTTCGGCTGGCATTCGCCCT